>DVLQ01000158.1 GCA_018715395.1 Candidatus Coprocola pullicola
TAAGCGTCGCTATTGTAATATTCTTTTTCTCTAATATATTCTGCATTTTTTTTCTGTTCTTCTTCAATTTGAGAAAGAATATCTTCTGCTTCTTGTTTATATTGTCCGTACAGCTTCAGTTGGCTTCCAATGCCTACTAAAACTGCCACAAAAAATAACACCATAAAAAACAATATAATTGTTCTATCAAAAGGCCGCTTTTTTTTGTTGGTATTGGTTGCTTTATTCATATTTGCTTCCCCTTTAGAAAAAACAGTTCCTCTTTTTTACTTAATCGTTTATGCTATTTCTTATGAAATAATATTCTTACATTTCTACGAATATTTCTTTTCCTTATTTTTACATAACCTTTACAAAATTGCAATACTTTTTTCATTTTTTTGTGAAAAAAAGTATTTGTTTTTTTGACAGGTTTTTTCAGTAAAATATAAACTAACCGAAATGGCGTCAGCAGTATTGTTATAAAAAGCGTTATAATTTTATGAAGAAAAAAAACAATCTTATCGGATATTTTATTAATAATAGGACTTACAGTTAAAAAGTATAACAACATACCCAAAAAAACCCCTACAATCACAAAAAAACGTATCTCTCCATGATTTTGTCCCAATAACATAAAAAATACAAAAAAAGCTGTTGCTAGCCAATACAATGCATCTTCTATTTGTATCAAAAATAATTTATGTGGTATCATTTTACGGCAAATTCGTAAACAATCATACACTGCTCCAATCAACGCTCCTGAAAATACAACAAACAAAAAAAGCATTGCTTGGTCATTGAGGGAAAGTATCATAAATATTTCCTCCCATCTGTTTTATAAACTCTGTTATGTTAAAATGATATAGACAACAGCTCCTTATTGAAAGTACAATACTTTCGGAAAGAGGCTGTTATTATGCATAACTATAAAAATTACTTTTAAAGATTTTACTATTTCTTGTCCTCATTGTTTTTGTGATTGCCCTTATCGTTATAAGAAAGAGCATTATGGATATCAAAAATATATTTGTCGCAAATTTCTGTACTTTTATTTTCATAAGCGTTTTATATTTATCGAAAAAGGCGATTGAAAAAAGAATCTTTTGTTTTTGATATTCCGCCTTCGTTATATTCCAAACTTTCTAACATGCCATCCACACAAACCTCCCCATCATCTAAATTTAATTTACCTATATGAAGATTGCTTCCCTTTAATAAAAGCATACCTTTTTCTGTATCAGCAATAATGCTTTCCTCATCAAAAGAAAGCACATCTATTATACCAGTCATTGTAATTTTTTCTCTATCTTCTAATGTAATTCTATGACGCGTATCTCTTTTTCTTTCTTCTGCCAAAATCAATCCCCTCCTAAAAATAGTAAAGACAATGCTAAATTTTTTAGAAAAGTCTCACAACAAACGTTTTTGTTTCAAAACAAAAAACCACCGTTCATGATATAATATATGGACAGTGGTTGTATTTCAGAACAATATTATAAACTTTTATACATAGAAGAAGCATCTTCTTTTTTGACTGACTCATTTAAACTCAGCACTTGTATTTTTGTAGTATTATTTCCAAATTTTATCTCCAGTATATCTCCAACCTTCACATTTGCGCCGGCTTTTACTACTTTGCCATTAATGCTAACCCGTCCTGCATCACAAGCTTCATTTGCAATGGTTCTTCTTTTGATAATTCTAGATATTTTTAAAAATTTATCTACTCTCATTCTATTCACCTCATCATTTCTATCATAAAAAAATCTACACCTCCGCCAAAATGGCTTGGTGTAGATTCACAAAAAAATTTTTGCTTATTTATTGATTGCATCTTTTAATGCTTTTCCAGCTTTAAATCTAGGCGCTTTAGAAGCTGGAATAGGCATTGCTTCTCCTGTCTGTGGATTTCTACCTTCTCTTGCCGCTCTTTCTGCAACATCAAATGTGCCAAAGCCTACCAATTGTACTTTTCCATTATTTGCCAATTCATTTGTTACAACTTCTTCAAATGCTTTTAATGCTTTTTCTGCATCCTTTTTACTCATTTCAGCTTTTTCAGCCATTGCTGCAACTAAATCAGATTTGTTCATATTTTGTCCTCCTTGTAAAAAAGTTATTCTTCTGTTGGATTTTTGCTGTACTTGGCTTTCACCCAGAACTGTTCCAACTCCTCCAGAGTCATGTCCGAAAGACTTTTTCCGCCCATCAAAGCTGATTGCTCGACACACTCAAATCTATTTATAAACTTTTTAGTGGCTTTTGTCAAGGAAAACTCAGGATTTAGTTGTAAAAATCTTGAAACATTTACAATTGCAAAGAGCAAATCTCCCAATTCTTCTTCTTGCTGTTGCTTAGATTGAGATAATGTCTCTTCCAATTCTGCTAATTCTTCATGGACTTTTTGCAGTGCATCTTTTACATTTTCAAAATCAAAGCCCACCTCTTTTGCCTTCTTTTGTACTTTTTTTGCCTTCAGCAATGCCGGCAGGGCATCAGGAACACTTTTCATAGCCTCTGTTTGTGTTTTTTGCTTTTTTTCTTTTTTCTTCAGTGTTTCCCAGTTTTGCAGCACTTCTTGCGGTGTATCCGCTTTTTCTGTGCCAAAAATATGAGGGTGTCTATAAACCATTTTTTTGCTGATACCGTCTATAATGTCTGACAAATTAAAATTCCCTTTTTCTTCTTCTATGTCCGCATGAAATACTACTTGCAAAAGTACATCTCCCAGTTCTTCTTTTAAATTGCTGATATCTTTTTTGTCAATGGCTTCCACTGTTTCATAGGCTTCTTCCAACATAGCCTCTCTCAAGCTTTCATGGGTTTGTACTTTGTCCCAAGGACAACCATTTTCTCCTCGAAGGCGTTTTATAATTCCTGCAAAATCCTCTAGCGTATATTTTTTTTCCAAAATATTCATTCCTCCTAAATTCTATCAATATTGACAGTTGATAAATACAGTCAGTATGATATAATTGTAGCAAATTTCTTTCAAAAGGGCAAAAATAAGTATCATACTTTTCTCAGTATACTATTTTCCTTTTTGTTATGTAACAAAACAAAGGAGAGAAGCAGAATTATGTTTAAAATCGTAAGAAAAAAAGAATTAAATGACGCTGTGACATTACTTGAAATTGAAGCGCCTTTTATTGCAAAAAAAGCACAAGCAGGACAATTTATCATATTTCGTGTAGATGATTATAGCGAAAGAGTGCCTCTGACCATTGCAGATTATGATAGAGAAAAAGGAACTGTTACCATCATATTTCAAAAAGTTGGCTTGTCTACAAAATTGCTGGGTGCAAAAGAAAAAGGGGATACTATTCGTGATTTTGTAGGACCTCTCGGCGTCGCCACAGATTATGAAGATTTTAAAAAAGTAGCTGTCATTGGCGGAGGGGTTGGCTGTGCCATAGCTTATCCTCAGGCAAAAGCACTTCATGAAAAGGGTGTGGAAGTAGACGTCATTGCCGGCTTTAGAAATAAAGATATTGTTATATTAGAAGATGAAATGAGAGCTGTCGCTACAAATTACTACTTAACAACAGACGACGGCTCTTATGGTGAAAAAGGCTTTGTTACAGATAAAATAAAACAACTCATTGAAGCCGGAAACAAATATGACGCTGTCATTGCCATAGGTCCCATTCCTATGATGAAATTTGTCTGTCTTGCTACAAAACCTTATCAAATCAAAACCATTGTCAGCTTAAACCCTATTATGATTGACGGCACAGGTATGTGTGGAGGTTGTAGAGTAACAGTTGGTGGAAAAATTAAATTTGCCTGTGTAGACGGTCCAGATTTTGATGGGCACCAAGTGGACTTTGATGAACTGATGAACCGAAATTCTATTTACAAAGAAAGAGAAGCTGAAGAAGCAAACACACACCTCTGCCGTTTAACAGGTACCAAAAGAGAGGCTTAAATTTTTGATACAAAAGAAAATTCCCACAAAAACAAAAGGAGATGTAAATATCATGCCTAACATGAATCCAGAAAAATTAAAAATGCCTGAACAGGCGCCGGATATCAGAAATAAAAATTTCAAAGAAGTAGCTCTCGGCTATACCCCTGAAATGGCTATCCAAGAGGCACAGCGCTGTTTAAACTGTAAACATCAGCCTTGTATTTCTGGCTGCCCTGTCAATGTTCATATTCCGGAATTTATTGCAGAAGTGGCAAAAGGAGATTTTTTGTCCGCCTACCAAATCATTACTCAAACAAATGCCTTACCCGCTGTTTGCGGCAGAGTTTGTCCTCAAGAAAGCCAATGTGAATCAAAATGTGTCAGAGCCATAAAAGGAGAATCTGTAGGAATTGGTCGTTTGGAGCGTTTTGTGGCAGACTGGTATATGGAAAACTATAGTGAACAAATGCCTCAAAAACCGACTTCTAATGGTAAAAAAGTAGCTGTCATTGGTTCCGGACCTTCCGGTTTGGCTTGTGCTGGAGATTTGGCAAAGGAAGGCTATGAAGTAACCATATTTGAAGCATTCCATACAGCAGGCGGCGTATTGGTATATGGCATTCCTGAATTTAGACTGCCAAAAACCATTGTGCAAAAAGAAATCGACAAGCTTTCTGCTTTAGGCGTTACCATTATGACAAATATGGTCATAGGAAAAGTGTTATCCATTGATGAACTCATAGAAGATATGGGCTTTGACGCTGTTTTTATCGGCTCCGGAGCCGGTTTACCCTCTTTTATGGGTATTGAAGGCGAAGCCCTTGTAGGCGTTTATTCTGCAAATGAATACTTAACTCGTATTAACTTAATGAAATCTTACATAGAAGAATACGATACGCCAATCAAAAAAAGTAAATCTGTTGCTGTAGTCGGCGGCGGAAATGTTGCTATGGACGCCGCTAGGTGTGCAAAACGCTTGGGAGCAGAAAATGTCTATATTGTATACCGTCGTTCGGAAGCAGAAATGCCCGCTCGTTTAGAAGAAATCCACCATGCAAAAGAAGAAGGAATTCTGTTTCATCTTCTGCGTAACCCTGTAAAAATATTAGACGATGGCAATGGAAAAGTAGCAGGTATACAGTGTCAAGTCATGGAATTAGGCGAGCCGGACGCTAGCGGCAGAAGACGTCCTGTACCTGTGGAAAATTCAGAATATGTACTTGATGTAGACACGGTAGTCATGTCCATCGGTACTTCTCCAAACCCCCTTATCAGAAGTACAACAAAAGGATTGGAGACCAATAAAAAAGGGTGTTTTATTGTCAATGAAGACACCAACCAAACCACAAGAGAAGGCATTTATGCCGGCGGTGACGCTGTAACAGGCGCTGCAACCGTTATTCTTGCCATGGGCGCCGGCAAAAAAGCCGCCCAAGCTATTGACGACTATTTAAAGCAAAAAAATGGAAAAGGAAGGTGATGTATGATGAGAAGAAAAGATAGAGAAATTACAGACAAACAAGCTATTTATGATATCATCAAAAAATGTGATGTTTGTCGTATCGCATTTTTTGATGAAACTTTTCCTTATATCATTCCTCTTAATTTTGGTGCAACATTTGAAAATGATGTCTTTACATTTTATTTTCATGGCGCCAACATAGGAAAAAAAATAGAATTATTGCAAAAAAATAATGCTGTAGCATTTGAATTAGATTGCTCTCATCAACTGATAGAAGGTGAAACAAGTTGCGATTTTTCTATGGCATATGAAAGTGTATGCGGCAATGGCTTTTTGGAAATGCTCAAAGAAGAACAAAAAGAGCAAGCGTTGTCTGTCATCATGAGACACTATACAGATAAACCTGTTTCTTTTCAGCCGGAAATGATAAAATTAACTACTGTATTGCAATTAACTGTAAATGAAATTACAGCAAAATCAAGAAAATGAAATCGATTTTTTAGGAGGAAAAATATGAATATTAAAACTTTAGAAATGGGTTATATTGGTACCAACTGTTATGTAGTATCCGATGACAATGGTATTTGCGCTATTATAGACTGTGATGGCAATCCTCAGCCTCTTTATAACTACATTGCACAAAATCAGTTAAAACCAACTCACATACTCTTAACACATGGACATTTTGACCACATCGGCGCTGTAGAAGCAGTCAAAGAAAAATATGGCTGCAAAGTTTATGCCGCTGAAAAAGAAGCTGCATTATTAGCCGACCCGGCATTAAATGCTTCTGATATGGCAAGTGTTCCTTTGCGTATTTATGCAGATGTTTCTGTCAAAAACGCAGATACTATTTCTGTAGGAGATTTACAGTTTTCCGTGTTGGAAACACCGGGACATACACAAGGCAGCGTTTGCTTTTTGATAGAAAAAAACATATTTTCCGGTGATACATTATTTTTAGGCTCTTGTGGCAGAACGGATTTTCCCACAGGCGATTATCAAACAATTCTTTCTTCTCTTCAAAAATTAAAAAATTTGGAAGGAGATTATGTGGTATATCCCGGTCACGGTCCTGCCACTACATTGGAATATGAAAGAAAAACCAATCCTTTTATGTAATCAAAGTACTTTCTTTCATGGAAATATTTGAGAGTATCAATACTCTATTGTCAAAGACTCATTTCAGTCCAGCCTTTGACAATAGACGAAAGTATAAACTATTATTCTCTCCATTGTTATAAATATCCTGAAATGCGCTGTTTGGAATATGAAATAAAAACCAATCTTTTTAGGGAATCAAGACACTCCCTTTTAGGGAGATGTTTGAGAATATCAATACCCTTTTGTCAAAGACTCATTTCAGTCTTTGACAAATAGACGAAAGTATAAACTATTATTCTCTTCATTGTTATAAATATCTTGAAATGCGCTGTTTGGAATATGAAATAAAAACCAATCTTTTTAGGGAATCAAAACACTTCCTTTCAGGGAGATGTTTGAGAGTATCAATACCCTTTTGTCAAAGATTCATTACACTCAAGTCTTTGACAATAGACGAAAGTATAAACTGTTTCTTTCATTAATATCAATATCCTGAAATGCGCTGTTTGGAATATGAAATAAAAATCAATCCTTTTAAGGAATCAAGACACTTCCTTTAGGGAAATGTTTGAGAATATCAATACCCTTTTGTCAAAGACTCATTGCACTCAAATCTTTGATAAATAGGCGAAAATATAAACTGTTCCTTTCATTGATATCAATATTTTGAAAGGCTCTGGTTGGAATACCAAATAAAAATCAATCCTTTTAGGGAATCAAGACACTTCCTTTTAGGGAAATGTTTGAGAATATCAATACCCTTTTGTCAAAGACTCATTTCACTCAGGTCTTTGGCAAGTAGATAACGGAAGTTTCATCAGTATAAATGCCTTGAAATGGGCTGTTTTTCTCATCAGAAGTACATTCCGACTGGGGATTGCATTTGACAAACATTTCGTTTGTCAAGCCTTTTGTATATATTTTATTTGTAAAAAATATAATTTGTATATATTCTGATCGCTCCCTTTCATGGGAGTGTTTTGCTATACAAAAAAGCGATATGATAATAATTTTAAAAGACTTCCTTCTCTTGGCTTTTTTCCATTCTATTTCTATAATATAAAATAGTTATATTTTTTGTTTTCAAAATTTTTATAAATTTAGAAACAGTTTTTTATGATAAATTTTAGTAGAAAGGAGATCATTTTTTATGCAACAGTACATTATGGCGTTGGATCAAGGCACTACAAGCTGTCGTTGTATTTTGTTTGATAGACAAGGCTGTATTATCACTATGGCGCAAAAAGAATATCAGCAATATTATCCAAAGCCCGGTTGGGTGGAACATGACCCTATGGAAATTTGGTCAACACAAATGGGAGTGGCACAAGAAGTCCTTTACAAAATTGGGGTCGACTACAAAAATATTGCTGCTATTGGTATTACTAATCAAAGGGAAACTACAATCATATGGGATAAAAATACAGGAGAGCCTGTTTATCCTGCTATTGTATGGCAATGTCGCCGTACCGCCCCCTATTGTGATAAACTGATAAAAAAAGGGCTTACTGAAACATTTCGCCAAAAAACAGGTCTTATGATAGATGCATACTTTTCTGCCACCAAAATACACTGGATATTAGAAAATGTCAAAGGCGCCAAAGAAAAAGCGCAAAAAGGAGATTTGCTTTTTGGCACTACAGATACATGGCTTATTTGGAAACTGACAAAAGGACAAGTTCATGCTACAGATTACTCCAATGCTTCTCGCACAATGCTGTTTAACATTAACACACTGCAATGGGACAGCGATATATTAGAAGAACTAGATATTCCCCCTTCTATGCTGCCAAGAGTCTGCCCTTCCAGTTATCATTTCGGAGATACGCATCCTTCCATATTCGGCGGTGCAATTGCTATTGCAGGAGCTGCCGGCGACCAGCAATCTGCATTATTCGGTCAAAACTGTTTTTCTGCCGGCAGTGCCAAAAATACATATGGTACAGGCTGTTTTCTTTTAATGAATACAGGGGAAAAACCGGTTTTTTCTACCCATGGTCTTTTGACAACCATTGCATGGGGATTAGAGGGAAAAGTAACCTATGCTTTAGAAGGCTCTATATTTATTGCAGGAGCGGCAATACAGTGGCTTAGAGATGAAATGCACCTTATCAGCACATCGGCTGAATCAGAAGAAATTGCAAGGCAGGTAAAAGACACCAACGGCGTTTATATGGTGCCTGCCTTTGCAGGACTAGGCGCTCCCCACTGGGACGCTTATGCAAGAGGAGCCATTGTAGGACTTACAAGAGGAGCAAACAGAAGCCATATTGTTCGCGCTACACTGGAGTCTTTGGCATATCAAACATATGATGTGTTAAAAGCCATGGAAGAAGATTCTCATATCAAATTGCAATCCTTGCGTGCTGATGGAGGCGCTTGTGCCAATGATTTTCTTATGGAATTTCAATCAGACATTATTGCAGTTCCCATCGACAGACCTTTTTGCATTGAAACAACTGCTCTAGGAGCTGCTTACTTAGCAGGTCTTTGTGTAGGTTATTGGAAAGGACAACAAGATATCAGCCAAAACTGGAAGATCGAAAAATCTTTTCACCCTACTATGTCTGAAAAAATACGCCGGCAAAAAATAAAAGGCTGGCACAAAGCCGTGGCTTCTACACTAGGCTTTGCAAAAGAAGAATAAAAAATATTTTTTAATTTATTTGTATTTTTTTCATTATTTTTGGAAAAATTTCAGGAAATTTTTCATGACCTCGCTATTGCACATTTATACAATATATGGTATCGTTATATCTCAAAGAATACTTTATATTGTGTTTTATAAAACACATCACAATATAAAAAGATATGCTTAAAGGAGGATACCATACAATGTATGTTATAAAAAAAGATAATACAAAAGAAGATTTTAATGTCCAAAAAGTTGTAGTGGCTGTCAATAAATCTGCTTATAGAGCTCTTGTAAAATTTACAGAAGACGATTTGGATTTTATATGCAAATTTGTAGAAGGGAAAGCCGCTTCCTTAGGAAAAGAGGGCATTGAAATCAGCGAAATGCATAATATTGTGGAAAGCGCTTTGGAAAAAACAAATCCTGTGGTTGCTAAAAGCTATCGGGATTATCGTAATTATAAACAAGACTTTGTGCAAATGTTAGATGAAGTTTACAAAAAAAGCCAATCTATTATGTACATCGGAGATAAGGAAAACAGTAACACCGACAGCGCCCTTGTTTCCACAAAACGCAGTTTGATATTCAATCAATTAAACAAAGAATTGTATCAAAAATTTTTTATGACAACAGAAGAATTACAGGCTTGTCGTGACGGTTATATTTACATTCATGATATGTCTGCCAGAAGAGATACCATGAACTGTTGTTTATTTGACGTCAAAAGTGTACTGACAGGCGGCTTTGAAATGGGAAATCTTTGGTACAATGAGCCAAAAACATTAAACGTAGCCTTTGATGTAATAGGCGATATTGTTTTAAGTGCAGCTAGTCAGCAATACGGCGGTTTTACAGTGCCTTCTGTAGATTTATTGTTAGAGCCTTATGCAGAAAAAAGTTATAAAAAATTTTATGATAGATACATAGAATTGGGATTAACACCACAAAGAGCTGACAAAGAGGCAATGGCAGATGTAGTTGTAGATTTCGAACAAGGTTTTCAGGGTTGGGAATATAAATTTAATACAGTTGCTTCCAGTCGGGGAGACTACCCTTTTATTACTATGACAATGGGTACAGGCACAGGTCGCTTTGCCAAAATGGCTTCTATTACCATGTTAGAAGTCCGCAGAAAAGGACAAGGAAAAAAAGAATGTAAAAAACCTGTGCTGTTTCCTAAAATTGTATTTTTGTATGATGAAAATCTCCATGGAGCAGGAAAGCCTTTGGAAGACGTTTTTGAAGCAGGCATTCTTTGCTCCAGTAAAACAATGTATCCAGACTGGCTTAGCTTAACGGGAGAAGGATATGTTTCTGATATTTATAAAAAATATGGCGAAATCATTAGTCCTATGGGGTGCAGAGCTTTTCTTTCTCCTTGGTATGAAAGAGGCGGTATGAATCCTGCTGACCAAGAAGATAAGCCTGTTTTTATAGGAAGATGGAACATAGGCGTTGTCAGCCTTCATCTGCCTATGATTTATGCCAAATCCAAACAAGAAAACAAAGACTTTTATGAAGTATTGGATTATTATTTAAATTTAATTCGACAGCTGCATATCAGAACTTATGCTTATTTAGGAGAAATGAGAGCCTCTACCAATCCCCTTGCTTATTGTGAAGGCGGTTTTTATGGCGGTCGCTTAGGCATACATGATAAAATTAAGCCTATTATGAAAACCGCAACGGCTTCTTTTGGTATTACCGCACTTAATGAGCTGCAGGAATTACATAATGGAAAATCTCTTGTGGAAGATGGACAATTTGCAATCGACGTATTGACATACATCAACAAAAAAGTGGAAGAATTTAAAAAAGAAGATGGTAATTTATATGCTATTTATGCCACTCCGGCAGAAAATCTATGCGGACTGCAAGTAACGCAATTTCGTAAAAAATATGGCATTATTGAAAACGTTTCTGACAGAGAATATGTCAGCAATGGCTTTCACTGCCATGTTTCAGAGGATATTTCTCCTATTGAAAAACAAGATTTAGAACACCGTTTTTGGAATTTGTCAAATGGCGGTAAAATACAATATGTAAAATATCCTATTGATTACAATCTAGACGCCATCAGAGCATTAGTACGCCGAGCTATGAAAATGGGATTTTATGAGGGCGTCAATCTTTCTTTGGCTTACTGTGATGATTGTGGGCATCAAGAGCTTGAAATGGATGTTTGCCCAAAATGCGGCAGTAAAAACTTAACAAAAATTGATAGAATGAATGGTTATTTGTCTTATTCTCGTGTCAAAGGCGACACAAGATTAAACGACGCCAAAATGGCAGAAATTGCAGAAAGGAAAAGTATGTAATCATGAACTATCATAATATTACAAAAGACGATATGTTAAATGGCGACGGACTGCGAGTGGTATTATGGGTAGCCGGCTGCAATCATGGCTGTAAAAATTGCCACAATCCTATTACATGGGACGCTAAGGGAGGACTTCCCTTTACAGAAAAAGAAGAAGAAGAAATTTTTACAGAACTGTCTTATTCTTATATTGACGGTATTACATTCAGTGGAGGCGATCCTCTTTTTCCGGAAAACCGTTCTGCTATCACTATACTTGCAAAAAAAATAAAACAAAAATTTCCTCAAAAAACAATATGGTGTTATACAGGATATTTGTGGGAAGATGTAAGAGATTTAGAAATTATGCCCTATATCGATATATTAGTAGATGGTCCTTTTATACAAGCACAAGCAGATTCAAAACTGCACTGGAAAGGAAGTGCCAATCAAAGAGTGATTGAAGTAAACGCTTCTCTTTCTATGAAAAAAATTGTATTACATGACAGTTAAAAATGGTTCAGTTAGAAAATAAAAATGCAGAAAAAAATTATAAAAAATGGAATTTTTAAAAAGATTATACAAATAAAAGCAGACACTTGAAAAGGATTTTTAAAATAAAAACCGGTGTTTTGCTTGTTCTTGAGAGTATGTAACACCTGCAACAGAAGTAAGTGCTTGTCCAGACAAAGAAGATTGGCTATGTATAAAACAAAAGATTAGAAATGATATCCAAAGTAGATTCGATACCTATCATTATTTTTTGCATAATAATAAAGCCAATCACAAAAACAATGAGGACAAGAAATAGCAAAATTTTTAAAAGTAATGATTATATTTATGTATCGCAACAGCCCCTTTCTGGGAGGAAATGTTTTTGTTTTATTCTACTTTCAATAAGAAGTTGTTGTCTATATTATTTTAATATAACAGAATCAGTCTATTGACTTGGCTAGCTTAAAATGAAAATTGAGAAATTTGCCATAAATATATTTTTGACGTCCATATTTATCTT
>DVLQ01000159.1 GCA_018715395.1 Candidatus Coprocola pullicola
ACATTGCTTTAATGAAATTGGTAGGAATGCATCCGGTGATTGTTCACGGAGGAGGTCCTGATATTAACGCTTTTTTAAATCAGATGAATATAAAATCTAAATTTATAAACGGTTTGCGTGTGACAGATGAAAAAACAATGGAAATTGTAGAAATGGTTTTAGCAGGAAAGCTAAATAAACATATTGTTACAGAAATTGAAAGACAAGGCGTTAAGGCGGTGGGTATCAGCGGAAAAGACGGCGGTATTATAAAAGCGGTAAAAATGCAAAAAGATGAGGTAGACTATGGCTGTGTAGGAGAAATTGATTCGGTTGACCCTACATTGATACAATCTTTAATTAATAATGAATTTATACCTGTAATTGCTCCTATCGGAAAAGATGAAAATGGTGTGACATATAATATTAATGCAGACTATGCGGCGGTTGCCATTGCAGGAGCATTAAAAGCAGAAAAACTGGTATTTTTGACTGATGTAGAAGGCGTGATGAGAGATATCAATGACTCCAATTCTATTATGAGTTTTATTAATGCAGAAAAAATAAAAGGTTTAATTGAAGACGGTACCATTTCAGGAGGTATGATACCAAAAGTAGAGTGTTGCATGGAAGGAATTCGTAAAGGAGTAAATAATGTACATATATTAGACGGACGTGTAGAGCATTGTCTGATATTAGAAATATTTACACCGGAGGGTATTGGTACAATGATTGAAAAGTAGAGAAAGGGTGGATATACATGGCAGAAAAAATGGAGGCATTAGTAAAACAAGGTAATGAAGTAGTTATGAAAACATACAGTCGTTTTCCTATTGCATTGGACCATGGAGAGGGGATGTATGTATGGGATATAGAAGGAAAAAAATATATTGATTTTGTTGCAGGTATTGCTGTAAACAGTTTAGGATATGCTCATCCAACATTAGGCAAAGTTATTGCAGAACAAGCCATGAAACTGATTCATTGTTCCAATTTATATTATACACAACCACAAATTGCATTGGCGCAATGGTTGGTAGAGCATAGCGATTTTGACAAAGTGTTTTTTTGCAACAGTGGTGCCGAATCGATTGAAAGCGCTTTGAAAATAGCCAGAAAATATGCCAAAATGAAAGCAAAAGCAGGCAATGAAGTCATTACAATGCTGCATTCTTTTCATGGCAGAACTTATGGTGCAGTGACTGCAACAGGACAAGAAAAATACCACAAAGGCTTGGAACCTCTTTTGCCCGATGTTTGCCATGTACCTTTTAATGATTTTGAAGCATTGCAAAATGCAGTGACAGAAAAAACTTGCGCTATTTTGCTGGAGCCAATACAAGGTGAAGGAGGTATATTGCCAGCAGAAAAAGAATATCTGCAAAAAATAAGAAAGCTTTGTGATGAAAAAGATATTTTGCTCATGTTTGACGAGGTACAGTGCGGTGTAGGCAGAACAGGAGAATTGTTTGCCTATCAAAGCTATGGCGTAGTGCCTGATGTGGCAACATTTGCAAAGGGATTAGCCGGAGGCGTTCCCATTGGAGCCATGATGGCAAAGAATTTTGTAGCAGAAGCTTTTCAGCCCGGCGACCATGCCTCTACATTTGGTGGAAATTCCTTGGCGGCGGCAGCAGGCGTGGCTGTTATGAAGGAGTTGTTTGAAAATGGATTACTTGAAAATGTGAAGAAAAATGGCGTTTATTTAACAGAACAGCTCAAAAAATTACAACAAAAACATACTTGTATTACAGACGTAAGAGGAATTGGCTTTATGCAAGGTATTGAGCTAAATATTCCTACAGGCGATGTTATCAATGCTTGTATAGAAAAAGGATTGCTTTTGGTAGGAGCAGGATATGACGTTATTCGCTTTGTGCCGGCGTTGATAGCAGAACAAAAGCATATTGATGAAATGATTGCCATATTAGATGACGCATTGGCTATTTGTGAAAAGTTGTAATAGAATCAAAAACAAGAATAGTATTTTTAATAAAGAAGTCATGACGCTAAAAATTTAATGTTATGATAGATAGAAAGGTAAAAAAATAGTATTTTATAAAAGCAGAGAGTTTAGCATCTCTGCTTTTTTTGGTAAACTAATAAAAACTCTGGCTATACTAGGGGAATCAGCGAGCTTTAGTTTCAATCAAAAACCTCCTTATCAGTATATTGACTCCGCCAAGACATAAGAAAGCATAGACGGTTTTATACGAATCGTTTAGCATATACAAGGAGATGACATGATGAAAAAAGAAAGAGCATACTATTATGAGGGGTATCAAAAAACAATAAAAACAAATGTTATAGGTGCCAAAAAAGTAAATTGAGTTATGAGGTAGTATTGGAGGACACTTGTTTTTATCCGGAAGGAGGCGGACAGCCTTCTGATAAGGGAACGTTGGTCGGACAAGAAGTATTAGATGTACAGGAAAGAGAAGCAATGATATATCATACCATAAAAAGGTCTTTGGAAACAGGTAGTATGATAGAAGGGAAAATTGATTGGCAGTATCGTTTTGATTTGATGCAACAACATACCGCAGAGCATATTTTGTCTGGATTGGTTTATAAAAAATATGGCTTGCATAATGTAGGATTTCATAGGGGAAAAGAATATACTACAATAGATTTTGATGACAAACTGTCCCCAGAAGAAATAGTATGTTTGGAAAAAAGTGTAAATCAAGCAGTGATAGAAAACAGAAGTATTCACACATATTATCCCACCAAAGAAGAATTGGAAAAAGTGCAGTATCGCAGTAAAAAGCAACTGGAAGGCATTGTTAGAATTGTAGAAATACCCGATTATGATATTTGTACTTGCTGTGGCATACATACCAAAACCACAGGTGAAATAGGCTGTGTAAAAATTGTTTCTTTTTGCTATTATAAAAATGGTCTTCGTTTAAAAATGTTGGCAGGCAATAGAGCATTGAAAGATTATAGACAAAAATGTGAAAATGTGGATAAAATATCTCATTTACTTTCTGTGCCAACAAAAGAAATTGCAGAAGCAGTAGAAAAGCTGAAAAAAGAAAAAGAACAGTTGCAATGGAAAGTGCATTTGTCAGAAAAGGAATTTTTGACGCAAAAGTGCAAAGTAGTAAAAGAAAATACAGAAAAAGCAGTATTTTTTGAAAAAGTAAGCAATATAAAAACATTACAGTATTTTGCAAATTTGTTGCAAGAGAAAGTTTCTTTTGCAGCTGTATTTTCAGGAGAAGAAAAAGAGGGATATTATTACATTTTGGTAAGCAAAAAATGGAATATGAAAGAAGTGTTGAAAAAGATGCAGCAAATATTTTTATGTCAAGGTGGCGGTACAATAGAAATGGTACAAGGAAAAATATATGCAAAACAAAAAGAATTGGAATTGTTTTTGGAAGAATTAAAGATGGAATAAAATGATTTGAGTGAAAAAAAGACACTATTTTTTGTAAAAATGTAGAAAAGATACTATTTTTATAATGAATAAAAAAGGAAAAAAGAAGTGGATAAAATCAAACATATTGTGGATAAGTCTGTGGAAAACAGTAGAATACTGTGGAAAAGTAAAAAATGAAAAAAGTATAAAAAATATAATAGAAATAGTGGAATAAATAAAATGAGAAAGAAAAGCGAATAAAACACAATATATAGAATATAAAAATGAATAAATAGAATATATAGTATAGATAATGTAAAAAAAAGAAAAAAGCAGACAAATGTGTTTCTACAAAAAACGACAAAAATCTGCTTTTTTGGCATTTGAATAGAATGTTATCCTCACAAAGTTATCCACAATCTGTAGATAACTTTGTGGATAATTATGAAAATATTTTTTATTGATTTAAAAAAGCTTCTCCCACGCCATAAATATCTCCGGCGCCTACTGTTAAAATTAAGTCTCCTTTATTACAATGGTTATTTAAATAATGAATAATAGAAGAAAAATCACCGCAATAAACGGCATTTTTTCCATGGCTGGCAATTTCGTTTGCCAGATCCTTGGCATGAATGGAACCGGTATCTTTTTCCCTAGCAGCATAAATGTCTGCTAAAAGGATAACGTCTGCATCTGAAAAAGCAGTTGCGAAGGAGTCAAACAAAAATTTGGTACGAGAGTATGTGTGTGGCTGAAAAATACAATAGATCTTATTATGCTTGATTTTTTTTGCAGCGGAAAGTGTAGCTTTAATTTCTGTTGGATGATGTGCATAGTCGTCAATAACCAGAATACCGTTTTTTTCTCCCTTTTTTTGAAAACGTCTTTCTGTACCATGAAATTGTTCCAGTCCCTTTATGATATCCTCTACAGGTAAAGAAAGGGTATAGGCAGCAGCAAAAGCGGAAAGTGCATTTGTAATATTATGCTCTCCTGGAACATATAGTGTAACACGTCCTAAAAATGTTCCATTATGAAAAACATCAAAACTGTTTTTTCCATCAAAACTGTGAGAAATATTTTCTGCTTTCCAATTTGGATTTCCTTGCAAACCGAATGTTTCAATATGACAGGAAATATTTTTTAACAATTCTTCTAATTGGGGTATTTGATTGTTTATAATCAGCGTACCGTTGGGAGGAATGTTATTGGCAAAACCATGAAAGGAAGTTCTGATATTTTCTAAATTTTTGAAGTAATCCAAGTGATCTGCTTCAATGTTTAATATAATGCCAATCAGAGGATAAAACTGTAAAAAGCTATCACAATATTCACAAGCTTCCGCTATAAAATAAGAACTTTTGCCAACCTTTGTATTACTTTGTATAGTAGGCAAAATGCCTCCTACTGTAATAGTGGGGTCTGTATGCGCACAAAGAAGAATGTCTGATACCATACCCGTTGTTGTGGTTTTTCCATGGGTTCCTGCAATGGCAATGGAATAAGGGTATTCTTTCATAATTTTACCTAAGAGGTGCGCTCTGTCTATGGTTTTAATATTTTTTTGTTTTGCGGCAATCAATTCCGGATTATCTTCTTTGATGGCTGCTGTATAAACCACAAGCTGTATATCATCTGTAATATTTTCAGCTTTGTGCCCAATATGAACTTTGATACCGGTATCACAAAGATGTTTTGTGACGGCGGAAGATTTCATGTCAGAGCCTGAAACAGAAAAACCCTTTGATTTTAATATTTCTGCTAAACCGGACATACTGATGCCGCCAATGCCTATAAAATAGATTGTATGATATTTTTTAAAAAAGTCTTGTTTCATAATAAACCGCCTCATTTTCTTATACAAATATGTTCACTATGTTAGAATATGACAAAAAATAATTTTCTAATCCACTAAAATGATAAAATAATTTGTTTTTTATTATAGTACAGTAAAAAAGGAATGGCAATCTATTCTTATCAAAAGAGAAAAAAGTGTTTCATAGAATCATGAAAAAGTATTAATAGAAATATAAAAAAAGATGTGTTTCTATGAAAATAAAAAAATTTTTATTACAGAAAATATCTTGTTAATCAAATCATAACTCTTTTGATAATATTTTAAAAAGAGTTTAAAAATTGAATGGAAAAAATGCAGTGTAATAAATAACTTGTATAATATGATATAAAAATATCCATAAATTGTCAAAAAAAAAGACATAAAAACCAATAAAAAGTAATAAAATAGATTTTTAAAAAATATATATTAGCAAAAACTGTTAAAAAAATATTATTTTAATAAAAAATTTATTTGATATTTTACAAGGGAAAAAAGATGTGATATAATATGAGCATACAATAATCATTTTGTATAGATAAATTTTATCTATGCCGAATGCTTGTCTCAGTTTTATAACAACATTATAAAAGTATTGGGGGTAATAATGACATGCGTAAAAAAGAAATGATTGCCATGTTGTTGGCAGGTGGACAAGGTAGCCGTCTTGGGATTTTAACAAGAAACGTAGCAAAACCGGCCGTTACATTTGGAGGAAAGTATAGAATTATTGATTTTCCTTTAAGTAACTGCATCAATTCCGGCGTAGATACAGTAGGAGTTTTAACACAATATCAACCTTTGCGTTTAAACCAACATATTGGTATAGGTATTCCTTGGGATTTGGACCGTAAATCAGGTGGTGTAACAATTTTAGCTCCTCATGTAAAAGGTGGCGGAGATTCCGGCGAGTGGTTTATGGGAACGGCAAATGCTATTTATCAAAATTTAGAATATATTGAAAATAATGATCCGGAATATGTTCTGATTTTATCTGGAGACCACATTTATAAAATGGATTATTCTGCTATGTTGGATTTTCATAAACAAAAAAATGCAGCGGCAACCATTGCTGTTTTGGAGGTGCCTTTTGAAGAGGCAAGCCGTTTTGGTATTATGAATACACAAGAGGATGATAAAATTTATGAGTTTGAAGAAAAACCGGAGCATCCCAAAAGTAATTTGGCGTCTATGGGAATTTATATTTTTACATGGAGCCGTTTAAGAGAAGCTTTGATTGAAGACAGTAAAATACATCCTGACAGTGATTTCGGAAATCATATTATTCCTCGTATGCTGGAAGAGGGACAAACCATGTATGCTTATCGTTTTAAAGGTTACTGGAAAGACGTTGGCACAATAGAATCCTATTGGCAGGCAAATATGGAATTGATTAAAACATTGCCGGAATTTAATCTTTATGAAGATTTTTGGAAAATTTATACTAACAGCGATCATCAGCCGCCACAATATACAGGCGCTGATGCAGTAGTCAAAACAAGTATTGTTTCAGATGGTTGTGAAGTATATGGCGAAGTACATAATTCTATACTGGGACCGGAGGTAGTTGTAAAAAGAGGCGCTGTGATAAAAGATTCCATTATTATGGGAGATACAATCATTGGCGAAGGAAGCTATCTGGAGCGTTGTATTATTGATGAAGGATGCCAAATTGGCGATAATGTAAAAATAGGCGTTGGCGAAAACATCGAAAATGAAATGAAGCCTAAAATTTATAATACAGGAATTTCCGTAGTAGGTCATATGACTACAATTCCAAGCAACGTAACAATTGGTAAAAACTGTGTTTTGTTAGGACATACAACAGAAAAAGATTTTACTGACGCTACATTGCAAAGCGGTAAGTCTGTAATTGTAGAGGGGGTTAATTTATGAGAGCAATCGGTGTGATTTTAGCTGGCGGTAATAATGAAGGACGCTTGGGAGCGTTGACAGATTTGAGAGCTTCTGCGGCATTGCCTGTAGGAAGTTGCTATAGAGCCATTGACTTTGCTATGAGTAATATGGCAAACTCCGGTATACAAAAAATAGCGGTGTTGACACAGTATAATTCTCGTTCTCTACAAGATCATTTAGGTTCTGCAAAATGGTGGGATTTAGGTAGAAAGCAAGGCGGGTTGTTTGTACTTTCCCCTTATATTAGCAGAAAAGATTCTAACTGGTTCCGTGGAACTGCCGATTCTATGTATCAAAATATTTCTTATCTTAGAAGAAGTAATAAACCATATGTTGTCATTGCTTCAGGAGATGCCGTATATAAAATGGATTTTAGAAAAGTTTTGGAATATCATGAACAAAAGAGCGCTGATATTACTGTTGTATGCAAAGATATGTCCGGCAAGGACATGACAAAATATGGTGTTATGCAGATAGATGATGAAAAAAGACTACAGGAATTTGAAGAAAAACCGTTGCAGGCGCAAAGCAGTATGGCGTCTCTTGGCATTTATGTAATTGGAAGAGAGCTTTTGATTGACTTGTTAGAAAAAGTGACTGCAGAAGGAAGATATGATTTTGTAAAAGATATTATCATTCGTTTTAGAAAAACATTAAAAATATATGGTTATGAATTTGATGGCTATTGGAGTTCAGTAGGCTCTAGTGTCATTGATTATTTTAATACAAATATGGATTTTTTGAACAAAGAAGTCAGAGATATCTTTGTAAAACAATATCCTTATATTGAAACAAAGCCAAAAGATGAACCTCCTGCAAAATATAATATTGGTGCAGAAGTCAAAAACTGTATCATTGGCAGTGGGTCTATCTTAAATAGTAAAGTGGAAAATTCTGTTATTTTCCGCAAAGTATATGTAGGAGAACATTCCAGTGTGAAAAATTCTATTGTGATGGAAGGAAGCCGAATTGGCAACAACTGTGTAGTAGAATATGCAATATTGGATAAAGATGTTGTTTTAACAGACGGGCAACAGGTGATTGGTAAGCCTGATGACCCTATGATACTAAAAAAAGGTACAGTGTTGTAAACAGGGATAGGAGGCGGAATGTTCCCAGGTCACATGGGAGGAGAGGTTTTATGGAAATTACGGATGTAAGAGTGAGAAAGGTCAACAAAGAAGGAAAAATGAAAGCTGTTATTTCTGTAACTTTTGACAACGAATTCGTGGTTCATGACATCAAGGTAATTGAAAGAGAACAGGGCTTATTTATTGCAATGCCAAGCAGGAAGTCTGTTGACGGTGAATTCCGTGACATTGCGCATCCAATCAATGGTGTGACCAGAGAAAAAATCCAGAACGCAATATTAGAAAAATATGCATCTGTTCTTGCAGAAGAAAATGCAGAAAAAACAGATACAGCCGTTTCTGAGATTTAAAAAACAAAATGCTATTTTAAGTATCAAAAAGAGTATTGATGAGTATAATCAATACTTTTTTTGTATTTATTGGGTGAATCCAATAAAAACCTCCGGCTATGCCGGAGGAATAAGAGAGCTTTGGCTTCAAGCGAAAACCTTCTATGCTATAATCATTTTGAGACCGCCAAGACACAAGGAAGCATAGGAGGTTTTATATGAATCGTTTAACACATACAATTTGGGAATGTAAATACCATATTGTATTCGCACCAAAGTATAGAAGACAGGTCATATATGGAAAAATGAAAGATAAAATAGGGGAAATACTTAGACAATGATGTGAAAGAAAAGCAATAAAGATGATAAGGGCAGAATGTTGTATATCTATGCTGATTGGTATATGGTCCAAATATAGTGCTGTCAGAAATAGTTGAATATTTGAAAGGGAAAAGTTGTTTCATTATTTTTGATGAACATGCGAATTTAAAATACAAATATGAAAACAGAACGTTTTGGTGTAGAAGATATTACATTGATATAGTCAGGAAAAACACAAAAAAATACGTGAATAATTAGTGAAAGGAATATGGGATAGCAGGTCAAATCAGTTTCAGTGACCCGTTTATGTGCAAAAGGTAAAAGCAAACAAAAATAGTTCCCAAAGGTGGCAGTTGAGGGAGTAGAGGGCTTGACGGACTTTCAATGCGCTTGCAAGCACAGCTGGTAATGGTCCTTTCTAGGAGCAGAGAAAACCACGTCTTTTAGGCATGGTTCTGATTTTAAAACGATTCTATTTGTAATTTGTTAGAATCAATAAAGAGATGACATAAAAAATAAAATTTTTAAAATCATTTGGCATAAATTTAATACATATTTTGTATATGATACATTTA
>DVLQ01000160.1 GCA_018715395.1 Candidatus Coprocola pullicola
AGCCTTCTTTGCAAGGCTTATTTGTTGTGCCAAAAAATCCATAATTATTCACATATTTTCAAAGTACATACTTTTACTAACTAAAATTCAATGTTTTTAAAAAACTACTTGATTTTTATATAGTTAGCTCCATAAAACTTGATATATTCCCTTTTAGGTAGTATCTCTACCAACATATGTACATACCCTGGACATACTTCTGCTTTTTTAATATAGTTACTCTTTTCCACTCATATTATTTTCTCAATATTTCTACTATTGCTTTTCTCTTTTGATAAAAAACATTTTTCTACTATACTTTGGCGCAAATACAATAGTATATTTGCAATTTTATTTTGTATGGGATAAACTATATATCTGTAATACCCATATCATTTCTATCTCAATACCAAAAGGAACACATCTAATGCGTGATTTTCTTTATACAGTCAGGAGCATGCCTAAAAGACATGGTTTGCACTAGTCCTATCAAGGCATATAAAATAGCTGGCGCCTAAATGATGCTGGCTTTCACTTCGTTTAAGCCTAGGTAGTAGGATGATCTGCTACCTTTAAAAGGGTCTTCCTATTCTTTTATATTTCGCTTATCTTCTATTTTATCCTGCTTTTCTTATTCTCTTATGTATTTGTGTATTGTTGCTGTATTCAGACCAACTGTACTCACATAGTAGTCACCCAGAAATTTATATTTTAAATTTCCATGTGGGTTGCATATTATTATGGCACTCTTTGCTTTTAAATACTCCATAAATGATAATACGCTCATTTTTGGCGGTATCTCTACCAAAAGATATACATGATCATATGCCCTTCTATGATTTTGCTTTTCATTTACACAAATCTTTTATTATTTTTTGGATATCTCCACCCAATTGATCATAAATAATTTTCCCTTTGTATTTTGAAGTGAAAACGATAGGATGACTTGTACACGCATTTTATATGCACTAAGCTTTCATCTCACCTACAACACAAGCAGTGTTTAATACTACAGTCATAATAATAAAAAGGCTTCTATGGTAAAAGAAGCCTTTTTCAATGACATATTATAATAATTTATTCAATTTTTCAGACAAATGCTCTCCCGGAACAGCGCCTACTACTTGGTCTTGAATTTGCCCGTTTTTAAAAAATACCATAGAAGGTACACTCATAATACCGTACTTTGCCGCTAAGTTAGCACATTCATCAATATCTACTTTTGCCACCTTTGCTTTGCCTTCAAATTCTGCCGCCAACTGCTCCATAACTGGTCCCATCATTTGGCAGGGACCACACCATGTTGCAGAAAAATCTACTAAAACAGGACTATCGTTCTGTAATACTTCTTTATCAAAATCCTTTTCTGTTAAATGCAACAACATATGATTACCTCCTTATAACAAATGTTTACTTTCATTAGTATGATACGAAACACTATCTTTATACCAATATAACAGAATAACATAAAAAAATCAATAATTATTTTTAAATAATAACTATTATTTATTTTATAAATTTATTTTTAAAATTTTTTATTTTTGATGTATAAAAAAATCTCTTTTGACCATACTGACTATTGAGAATGTTATTCTCCCCCATACAATAACATTCTTTCTACTTCTTCCCCTTAAAAAAGAGCTGACAGTTACCAATAGAATTGTCAGCTCTTTTATTATTATCGTATACTTGTTTTTTTAGAGATAATATAACTGGAGCATAGCAGTAATATAGCTGTAATGATGATGGAAATTACCACAACTCCATATCCTATGACTAAATTACCTCTTACAATTAAATCAACAAAATCCACATTCGTATTTGTCATCAAAACATTGGTCATCTTGCGAATAAAAAATGTTTCTATTGTATCAATAGCAAAATATAAAACCAATGCAACAACAATATTCCATTTACGAATGATAGGAAGATACGCTACAGAAATGACAAAATAAATTCTAGCAATGGTTTCTGCAACACCTACTAAAACCGCAATCAAAAAATAAATTAATGTAGAATCTCCTATCACATTGGTAAAATCCTTTAATAACTCCCATAATGTATAAGGATAATTTGGAGGAGCCATCCAAACCCCTACTTGTAATGTAGCAATAATGCAAAAACAAATTGTAATACCCAATATAACGCTCCAAAACATAGCTATAATAAATTTAGAACATACTAACTGCCAGCCCTTTACAGGTAATGTCAACATTAAATACCCTTCTCTTCCATACAAATTTTTATAATATCGGTTTAATATGGTAACAAAATAGGCAACAAATGTAGCACAGCCAATTACAAATGCAGATAAAGAAAACAGCATTAATAATATTGTATTTTGATTTGTCATACCAATACACAGCAAAACGGTCAATAATATAAAACTTACAACAATGGTTAAAAAAATACGATACGTGGATTTTATTTCATATTTCATCAAATGCAGTATCATACTTTATACACCTCCCGAAACATTGCATCAATAGAAAGTCCCCTTTGCTCTCTTAATACATCCACATATTCATCTATTTCGATTTTTCCATCTTTCAAAAACAATACCTTATCAAAAATTCTTTCCACATCATGGATTAAATGGGTGGAAAGTAATATGGAACTTTCACTGGAATAATTTTTAATAATTGTGCTTAATATATAATCTCTTGCGGCAGGGTCAACGCCGCCAATTGGTTCATCTAACACATACAATTTTGCTTGCCTTGACATAACCAGTATTAATTGTATTTTTTCCTGCATTCCTTTTGACATAGTAGAAATTTTTTGTTTTTCTTCTAATCCTAAAGAAACAGTCATGTCTCTTGCTTTTTCTATTTTAAAATCTTTATAAAAATCTTGAAATAACAAAAAAGTATCTTTTACAGTCATCCAATTACTTAAATATGTTTTTTCGGGCAAATAAGAAACCATTGCTTTTGTATGAATATCAGGTGCATATTGCCCAATTAAAACATCCCCTGTATAGTCTTGTATTAACCCTACTATAATTTTCATTAAAGTTGTTTTTCCCGAACCATTTGGTCCCAAAAGTCCTATAATCTGTCCGGCATTTACTTTTAAATTCAATCCCTTTAATACTTCTTTTTTACCATACTTTTTTTGTAAATTTTTAATTTCTAATATTGTATGCTCCATTATTTTACCCCTCCTTTTGCCAAGATTGTATTTTTTTTATAATTTCTTCTTTTGTATAACCAATCTGTTTCATGTAGTTCATAAATTTTTTTAGTTCTTGCTCTGCCAAAGTATTTCTTAAATTCATAATGATACCCTCATCTGTTGTTACAAACCTTCCAGACGTCCTTTCTGTATAAAATAAATTTTCTCTTTCCAATTCTGCCAATGCCCTTTGCATTGTATTTGGATTTACTTCAAAATATTGTGCCAATTCCCTTACAGAAGAAATCTTTTCACCAGCAGAAAGCTCTCCGGAGGCAATACGTATTTTCATCTGTGCTATAATTTGTAAATAAATAGGTATTTTATTATCGTATTCCTTCATAAACCTCCTCCTTTCTATATTGTAGATTCTGTTATGTTAAAATGATATAGATAACAGCTTCTTATTGAAAGTATACTAAAATGAAATCAAAACATTTTCTTTCGGAAAGGAGCTGTTACTATGGATAAATATAATCATTATATTTTTAAAGATTTTACTATTTCCTGTTCTTATTGCTTTTCTCATTCCCTTTATTGTTATGGGAAAGATCATTATAGGTATCAAAAATATATTTATCGCAAATGTTGCTATTGCTTTGCTTAAAACCCTAATCAAATAAAAACTTCTTACAAAGGCTATCCCAAATGTCCTGTTTGTGGCAGAAATACTTTTGCCTAGAACAAATACAACTCCTCTATCCAGCTTAAGTGTTATTTTAATTTATTGTAAATGTCACTTATTCATTTACTTGAAACCCTAATCAGATAAAAACTTCTTACAAAGGCTATCCCAAATGTCCTGTTTGTGGCAGAAATACTTTTACTTGGTACCAATAGGACTCTTATATTCCTTTTAAGCGTCATTCTAAAAAGTCCTATCATTGCGTTAAAGCTCCTATGGTTTATTTGAACTTTTGTAAAAAGAAGTTTCTTACTTTTATTATATTCTTTTAAAAGATTTCATTTTATACTAAATCAGGTATTCACTTTTATTTGTATACTCTTTTTTATAGCTATGTTTTTAAAAGTCTTTTCTGTACTTTTATTTTTATATTAAGTGAATAGAATAATATTGTATTATTGTTACATTGTATTAATTACTTAATACAATAATATCATAATATTTAAATGAAACTTTGTCAATAATATTTTTTAAAAAATAACATATTTACTTCTTTTTGCCATAGAATACAAGTAAATAAACAAAAAGGGGTTTTTATTTTTTATGGAGGAAAAAAATGTAAAAGATATTCGAGAAATAGCTATAACCAATTCTTTAACACAAACAGAAAAAATACAAGAATATATCAAACAAACGGATTCGCCTTATTGCTTTAAATATAAAGATACTTTGATACATATTTCTTTTTTAAATACACAAAATACTATTAAAAAAACATTTGAAAGCTATATTAAAGCAATACATCCTCCAAATGATATACTCTAAAGCTGCTTATCCATTTTCTTTTTTCCTTTGTTCTTGAAAAACAAGCTAAAAAATGAGATAATATTCATAGAAAATTATCATGTTTTTTAAGGAGAGAAAAATGAAACCATTTAAAACCATTATATTAGCAGCCGGTGAAGGCAGTCGCATGAAATCTAAAAAACCCAAAGTACTCCATAAAATTTTTAATGAACCTATGATAAACTATGTTATCAAAGCGGCAACAGAATGCGGTTCAGAAAAATTATGTGTTGTCATTGGGCATAAGGCAGAAGAGGTACAACAAGCTATTGCACAAAAGGACATTACATTTGCACTACAAAAACAACAGCTTGGTACCGGTCATGCTGTAATGCAAGCTATGGATTTTCTAGAAGAAGACAAAAACATACTTATATTATATGGAGATACTCCCCTTATCACAGTAGAAAGCTTAAAAGAACTCATATCATTTCATGAAGTAGAAAACAATGATGTTTCTATTGTTTCTGCCATTGTAGAAGACCCAACCGGTTATGGACATATTATCAGAGATGAACAGGGAAATTTTCTCAAAAATATAGAACACAAAGACGCCTCCGAATCAGAAAAAACGGTACAAGAAATCAACACCGGCATCTATTATTTTAAAGGGTCTGCTTTAAAAGAGGCATTAGTAAAATTAACAAATGACAATGTGCAGGGCGAATACTATTTGCCGGATACATTATCCATACTATTACAATCGGGATATCGTGTAAATGCTCTTGTTACAAAAGATGCTTCTGCTTATTTTGGAGTAAATACTACTGTACAATTAGCACAAGCAACTGCTATTTTGCAAAAAAGAATCAATCAAAAACATATGGAAAACGGCGTTATGATTTTATCCCCAGAAACAACATGGATTGACCCTTCTGTCAAAATCGCAGCAGACACCATTATATATCCTAATACTATCATAGAAGGCAACACAAGCATTGGAGAAGACTGTACGATTGGTCCAAATGCCAGACTAACCCATATGATGATTGGAAATGATGTACACTTGCAATCTTCTACAGCAATCCATTCTAGTATCGGTAACCATGTGACAGTAGGTCCTTTTGCCTACATTCGCCCAGATTGTCATATTGCTGACAATGTAAAAATAGGCGACTTTGTAGAAGTCAAAAATTCTACTGTTGGAAAAGGTACAAAAATTCCTCATTTAACTTATATTGGCGATACCGATGCAGGAGAAAAAATTAACTTTGGCTGTGGAACGATTACTGTCAATTATGATGGCTCCACAAAACATAGAACTGTTGTAGAAGACAATGTTTTTGTAGGTTGCAACGCCAACTTGGTAGCTCCTGTGACAATACACAAAGGCTCCTATATTGCCGCCGGTTCTACCATTACAAAAGATGTACCGGAAGATGTACTTGCTGTTGCAAGAGCAAGACAGCAGGTCATTAATGGTTGGGTAAAAAAACATTGATTTTTGGTGAATTGTATTGAAATATGTTCCATTGTGTTGTAACATAAGTATGTATTTGCTTTTTTCCATAGTTATAGTAGGTAGAAACACTATTGAGTAGAAAAATAAGGGGGATACAAAAAATGCTTTATAACTGCAAAAGCGACATTAAAATTTTTGCCTGCAATTCCAATAAAGAATTAGCTGAAAAAATTGCAAAGGATTTAGGATTAGCATTAGGAGATGCTGAGGTGGAAAAATTCAGCGACGGAGAAATTTCTGTAAAAATCAATGAAACCATTCGAGGCGCCGATGTATATATCGTACAGTCTACTTCTGCGCCTGTCAATGACAATCTTATGGAGTTATTGATTATGATTGACGCTATGAAACGCGCATCCGCTGGAAGAATCAATGCTGTAATTCCTTATTATGGTTATGCAAGACAAGATAGAAAAGCTCGCGCAAGAGATCCTATCAGTGCAAAATTGGTGGCAAATCTCATCACTTGCGCCGGAGCAGACAGAGTATTGACAATGGATTTACACTGTGCACAGATTCAGGGATTTTTTGATATCCCAGTAGACCATCTTTTAGGCGCGCCGCTTCTTGTAAAACACTATCATGACAAGTTTGACAATGACTTAGAGAATATCGTTGCGGTATCTCCTGACTTAGGCAGTGTAGGCAGAACAAGAAATTTTGCAGAAAAAATGAATATTCCTCTTGCCATCATTGACAAAAGAAGACCAAAAGCAAATGTAAGCGAAGTTATGAACATTATTGGCGATATTCAAGATAAAAAGGTAATATTAGTAGACGATATGATTGATACAGCCGGTACGATTACAAATGCCGCAAACGCATTAAAACAAAGAGGCGCCCAAGAAGTATTTGCTTGCTGTACGCATGCTGTACTTTCCGGTCCGGCCATAGAAAGAATTGAACAATCTGCAATTAAAGAATTGATTGTATTAAATACAATTCATTTGCCAAATGAAAAAAGAATTGCAAAAATCAAAGAACTAACAGTAGCAGATATTTTTGCAGACGCTATCAACAGAATTCATGAAGGTATTTCTGTTTCTAAACTTTTTGACTAATCAGAACCACGCCTAAAAGACGTGGTTTGCACCAGCTCTATAAGGGCTTATTAAGAGCCAGCGCCTAAATGACGCTGGCTTTCACTTCGTTCAAGCCTTAGTGGTATGATTATCTGCTACCCTTAAAAGGGTCTTCATATTCTTTTGTATTGAGCTTATCCTCAATTTGATCTTGTTTTTCCTGCTCTCTGATATATTTTTGAATCGTTGCTGTATTTAACCCTACTGTACTCACATAATATCCTGTCGCCCAGAAATTCCTATTGCCGAATTTATACTTTAG
>DVLQ01000019.1 GCA_018715395.1 Candidatus Coprocola pullicola
ATAGATAGCCAAACAATGAAAAAAAGACCAACTGAAAGAAACAATTGATACCAAAGTGAGAACTGCCTTTTAAGGGGAGAAATAACAAACTAGATTAAGGGTTTACATATCATGCTGTATGAGCGATTTGGTAAGTGGAAATACAGATACAAAGAGTTTCCTATGTAAAGATTACTGGAAGCAAAAAAACGGACAAAATTGCAAAATAGATAGCCAAACAATAAAAAAAGACCAACTGAAAGAAACAATTGATACCAAAGTGAGAACTGCCTTTTAAGGGGAGAAATAACAGACTAGGTTATGGGGTTACATATATGTCAAAAATAGAGGGCTATGCTCGCATATGAAAAATTCTCCGCTAGTATGGATATTTTTTTAAAAATACTGTATCAATGAAAAAATAATCTTTGATATAAAAATAATGATTGCTGACAGAAAACATAAACATAAGTAAAAAAAAGAATTTTTTTGATAAAATTTGCTTTCAAAAATAATTGTATCTCAGTATAACCGCCTTTAAAATGAAAATGAGGTGGTAATATGCGTCTGTTTCGTATTGTCATTGTGGTAGCTGTGCTGCTGCTTTGTATTCCCAGAAAAGTACACGCCACAGATTTTCAAAATAGAAGCTGTTCATTTTCTGCATTTCATTGTATAATACAAATAGATAAAGCAGTATGATTTAGAGGAGAGAACAGCATATGCAGCAAATGATATTTGCAACAAAAAATAAAGGAAAAATAAAAGAAATAAAAGCCATACTGTCAGATTTGCCTTTGGAAGTGCTTTCTATGGAGGAAGCGGGCATTACAATAGATGTTGTGGAAGATGGCGCTACATTTGAAGAAAATGCTCTTAAAAAAGCAGTGGAAATAGCAAAAATATCCGGCAAGCTGACTATGGCTGACGATTCCGGGTTGGAAATTGATTTTTTAGATGGAAAGCCCGGTGTTTATTCTGCCAGATATTTGGGAGAAAATACGCCTTATACAGAAAAAAATGCTCATATATTATCTTTGCTAAAAGAAGTGCCCCAACAAAAAAGAGGCGCAAGATTTGTCAGTGTTATTGCAGCGGCTTTTCCTGATGGCAAAACATTGACCACAGAAGGTGTTATAGAAGGCAGAATAGGCTATGAAATCAAAGGAGAAAACGGTTTTGGCTACGACCCTATCTTTTTTGTACCGGAAAAGGGAAAAACAACAGCACAATTGTCCCCAGAAGAAAAAAATGCCATTAGTCATAGAGCAAGGGCATTGCAAAAAATGAAGGTACTTTTACAAAAAGAATGGGAGGGACAAATGTGAAGCTTTTGGTATTGAGCGACACCCATGGATACCTGGAAAATGCCAGAAATGTACTTGAGCGCATAGGACAACGTATGGACGGCGTACTGCATTTAGGTGACCATGCATATGATGCAAGAGATTTGCAATCAGAATATCAGACGCTGCCTTTTTATTTTGTAAAAGGCAACAATGACTTTGCAGATAAAGCGCCTAATGATGTAATTCTGAAATTTTTTGGAAAAAAACTGCTTTTGACCCATGGGCATAAACAACAAGTATACTGGAGCCATGACACCATCTCTTATTGGGCGGAAGAAAAAGGGGCGGATGTTGTTATTTTTGGACATACCCACAGTCCTGTCAACGAACATAAAGGGTCTGTGATGATTTTTAATCCGGGTAGTATTTCTTTGCCAAGAGGCGTGCCAAATCCTACATTTGGGATATTGGAAATTACAGAGCAAGGGTTAATATATGGTTCTATTATGGAATATATTGATGCTCAAACATTTTTGAGAAAGAAATAGAGAAAAGGGCAGAAGGGAGTTTGACGCCTATGCCCTATTTTTTTATAAAAAATTTTAAAAAAGTATTGACTTTATAAAAGGATTGTGGCATAATACTTTTTGTCGATTGCAGAGTACGCGCGGGTGTAGTTCAATGGTAGAACGTCAGCCTTCCAAGCTGAACACGTGAGTTCGATTCTCATCACCCGCTTTTTTTATAAGAATCAGTAGCTCAGCTGGATAGAGCAACGGCCTTCTAAGCCGTGGGTCGGGGGTTCGAATCCCTCCTGGTTCAGAAAAAAGCTGTCATAGATAGAGATGGCGGCTTTTTTATTTTATACTGTCAAAAATATTTTTGTTTTTATTGACTTTTTTTTTCTTTGCGGTATAATAAAAAAGCAGTGAAATAGTAAGCGGATATGGCGGAACTGGCAGACGCGCTGGACTTAGAATCCAGTCCGAGAGGGTGCAGGTTCGATTCCTGTTATCCGCAGTCTAAAACCCTTGATTTTTCAAGGGTTTCTTTTTTTATGCCCCATAATAGAATCTATATGTTGATTGAACATGGAATTGACCTCTAATTGTTTTTGAGGGAATGCGTGTTGGTAAGCTGTTTTTAGCGTGGTGTTGGTAGTATGTCCCATATGCTCCATAGCATATTTATCAGGTATGCTTAGCGCAAGTATAAAAGAGGCATGAAAGTGTATTAAATTGTGAAAAAGAAAAGGAGAAAGATTTACTTTTTTAGAAGTTTGGGAAATGTATTGGTAATGTTATTGAATTTAATGGAATTTACAAAATCCTCTTTTTGCTAAGACAATATTTTTTTGTATTTTGTCATGTTTGACATAAAATACCGGAAAGCAGCAGCGTTCTGTTTCCGGAAAAAGATTTTGGATTTTTAATGACCTATTTTTTATTTTCATATAATACTGTAGCATTGTTTATAACAATGGTTTTTTGAGAATGGAGAAGAGGTCAATTTTATAAAATCGGCAGAGTTGACAGAAATAGAATTTAACGTATTGTTACTCAACAAAAAATATCCTTTTGCCGTTTATGAAAACAACGTATTTCAGGAGGCAAAATACTATTTAGACCGTATAGAAAAGCTGAAGAAAAGCAAAAAGCCATTTCTTTTTTTGCTTTTGAGAATACAGGATAACGAAGAGGATTTATACGACAATGCAGACGCTTATTATACTTTATTAGTAAGTCCCTTTCACGTTTATGAGTGTTTTGACATAACAATTTCCAAAGGGAATGCTGGAAAAACACGAATGTGAAAGGGACGAACGCTTTTTCCATGCAGAACATGAAAAAAATTTCCTCAGAAGAATACAGCATAGAAGAAAATGCAGAAAACGGCGTGGATGCAAAGGTAAGCATAAAGCTAAAGCAATACAAAACGTTTACAATAGGAGTCAATCAAATCAATATAGAACAGAAAAACGGCGAGATTGTGGCAACAGTGCAAAAACAAAGACAAACAACCAAATAAACTCCTAAAACTTATACGGTGCAAAAGGGAGACTGTCTTTGGAATATTTGTAAAAAGGAATTGGGAGATGGAACAAAATATCAAGAAATTGCACAAAAAAACGGTATTACTACACCAAAATTGATATATCTCGGTCAGGTGATAGAGTTGGAATAGCGTTTTTTTGTTGAAAAGTGTAGTTTGGTGTGATATGATAACGACAAGGTGACCGTGATGGGTTGGTTAGCCTCCTTTTACAAAGGAAGGAGGCGATGCATATGAGTACATATGAAGTATTGTTTTTAATGCTGACAACAGCAGGACTAATATTAAATATGTGTAATACTCTCATTGCGTTGCTTTCTCTTATCATTGTGTTGATAAAAAGAAAGTAATAAAAAAACTACCCATTATAGTCTCACACGCTTTGGGTAGTTTATCCAATCAATAGAGGCTTACCACCAGGTGGCGGCCACCTACTTTGTAATTCAAGTATAACATAACAGATATGACTTTGTAAAGCGTTTGTTTTTAGCAAACGCTTTTTTTGTATAGAGAAAACCACGGGTTAGACGCGTGGTTCAAAAAAGCCTTCTGGCGTTGAGGCAGAAGTAAAAACTCCTTTTCACTATAATACAATTGCGGTCTGCCAACTGCAAGAAATAAAGTGAAAAGGAGGTCCGTATATGGGAATTACGGATATACATAGTTTATCGCATACAAAATGGAATTGCAAAT
>DVLQ01000161.1 GCA_018715395.1 Candidatus Coprocola pullicola
TGAAAAAAATATTTGTTCCCAAAAATAATACATAATAATATCATTTCTAAAGATATTATTATGTATTTGCAGTATACCTTATTTCTATTATAAAAATAAACAGCAAGAAATAGTATATAGCATAATACTACTATAATAACAGAAGGTTGTCCCCAAAGAACATAGCCATATGGAACAGATTCTGCTAAAATACAAATTTTTTCATAAAAATCTAATATGTAATAAACTGTACCACTGAAAAAAGTTGCAATATGTATTGAAACCAATCCTATTATTCCCACTATCATTCCCATTGCTAATAAAATTCCTGTTAATGGCAGTACTACAATATTTACTAATATACCAATGAGAGAAATGGAATAAAAATGATATGCCGTAATCGGAAAACTAACGGCTGAAGCAATTATACAAATGCCAAAAGAATTTTTAATATATGTTGGCAATGGATTATTTTTTAACATATTTGCCCCAAGCAAAATTCCTGTAATTGTGATAAAAGAAAGCTGAAAACCAATATCCCACAAATATAATGGTTGTATTAGCAAAATACAAATAGCCGCAATAGCTACATTATTTAAACTATCTCCTTCATAATAGATTAGATTTCCTATCAATCCAACACTTATCATAATAACAGCCCGAACAGAAGAAGGAGAAAATCCTGCAAAAAATAAATAAAATACCAAACAAAACAATACCATAATAGAACTTTTTCTTTTATTCCATTGCAATAGTTTTTCTAATGCATAAAAAAGATACATACTAATAATAGAAACGTGCAACCCGGAAATTGCTAAAATGTGTGTAATACCTGCTGTTGTATAGCGTTGTTTTGTAATAGCATCAATATCATCTTTATCACCTGTTACCATAGCTTTTAATATACTACTTTTTTCTTGTGGCAAAACAGTATCATAGACTGTTTTTACACTTTCTTTTAATTGATAAATGTGACTTAAAATAGGTGTTTTATTTTGTCCTGTTACAGTAGTTTTATCAGGATATATTTTATAATCATATCCTCTTGTACCTAAATATAACCTTTCATCATAACCACCTTCTGTGGTATTTTTTTCTAAAGATAAAATCTCACCTTCCAGTTTTACCGTATCCCAAATGCTTACAGTTTCGTATTTTTCCAATACTGCTAAAATTTTAAAATCATCTGTTTCTTTTCCTTTTTCCCAAGTAATACAATTTGTTTGGACTGTTATTTTTTGTCTTTTAGATGTAGTATAAGAAACATTTATTACAGTCCCTTCTACTACAACAGATTGCTTTTGTTCTGCCAATGTATCTAATACTTTTGAGGAAGGCTGTAATTGTATTGTAATCAAAATATTTCCTAAAATAAAAAAGAAAAAATAAATGATAGGAAATTTACTTTTATAACAACATCCTATTAGAATACATATTAAAACTACTATAATGCCAAAAAGAGCAAAGCACACCTTAGATGCACTTTGCCCAACGATAATGCCTGAAATCAAAAAACATAATGTCCATACAAAAGGTCTAATCATATACTATACCTCAACATCCATAGCCGTAAATGGTTTGCTGTAATCTAAATGACCACCGGCATCTTCCATTTTTTCTCCTTCAATTAAAAATTGTACTTTTTCCACATTATATAGTGATACAAGAGAATTTACAATAGAATAAATAGCAATTTGTTCATTGGTACTTCCATTTGAAATTTTTGTCATAAAGTCATTGCTTAAATTTACATAACAAACTCCATCTTCTGTTGTTGTTATATCTCTTATTTTTGTATCTGCCGGAATTGTAATAAAATGCCCTTTTTCTTTTGGTCCTACAATCAATTGTTCTATCACTGATTTTTCCCTTGGTTGATTTTGACTGACTTCAATTTCTCTTTCTTCAGTTACAAGTTTTGTACCAGATTCATTTGTAAAATAAAGTGTAACTATTTCATATCTTTTCGATTCTGGAGAAACAATAGGATTTAGCATAACATTTTCACGACTCATTAATCCAATAGGCGCGCCGGATGTCTTTTTCAATGCTTGACCATCTACTGTGATATGAACATAATCAACAAAATCCAAACTTGTAACAGACCACACAATAGAACAACGGCACATAATTTCTGAACCGGAAGTTAAATTATAATAAGTTTCTGATAAGTCAATAATTGCAATATCATCTTCTATAGTGATATGAAGTATTGCCAAATCTTGTGGAACCACAGCTATATTACCCTCTGTTTTAGAACCGTTTTTTAGTTCTTCTATGACAGCGGCAATTAGCTCTTTGTGTGTGTCTCCATAGATTGTTCTTTCTTCTGCCCTCATTTTTTTCGTTGTTGTATTGTTAAAATATAATTCTACAGTTTTTTGATGAATATTTTCTGCGCTAGAGTCTTTTTTCTGAAAATTAGAAAGAACAAGAATACCAATAATGGTAAGAAGAAGAACAATACACCATATTATTTTTTGATTATTTTTTTTAATTGGCAAAAGAAAGCCTCCTTTTTGATTACAATATTACACATTTTGATGTAAAGGAATTCTAACTAAAAAAGTAGTTCCTTCTTGTTCCTTACTGTTGACTTTTATACTGCCATTATGCATCAAAATGGTAGAGTGTGTAATAGAAAGCCCTAACCCTGTTCCCCCTGTTTCCCTATCTCTTGTTTTATCTACTCTATAAAACCGTTCAAATATTTTTCCGATTTCTTCTTCTGCAATACCAATACCTGTATCAGAAATAGAAAGAAAAGCATTTTGATGGTCGCAATCTACTGTTACAGTAATAGAGCCTTCTTCGGGAGTATATTTAATAGCATTTTCTATAAGATTGGAAATTGCCGATATAAATTTTGTTTTATCTATGTCTGCAAATATTTCTTCTTTTAAAGGGATAAATGTCAATGCAATTTTTTTGACATCAGCCAAAGGATGCATTCTCTTCATTGTATCTTTTATAAGCTGGTTTAGTTCTGTTTCTACAAAAGCTATAGGAACTTCTTTTTGATCTAATTTTACCAAAGTTAATAAATCATTTATAATTTCTGTCATACGATCAATTTCTGAATTAATATCTTCCAAAAATTCGATATAAGTTTCTTTTGGTGCATCATTTTGTAATAATATTGATTCACTTAATACTTTCATAGAACTAAGAGGTGTTTTTAATTCATGAGACACATTTGATACAAAATTTTGACGAGTTGTTTCTACTTGCTCCAGTTTTTCAGCCATATGATTACAAGCTAGAGCTAAATCTGAAATTTCATTATGACGCAATCCTTTGATATCAATTCTTTGATCAAAATGCCCTTCTGACATTTTGATAATAATATTTAGTACTTTTTTTAAAGGCTCTGTAAAAAACTTTGCCATAAAATACATTAATATCCCTACAATAAAAGCAATAACAACAAAAACAATATTAGATTGTCTTCTTATTTCATTCACTGTTGTACTTACATCGTCACTACGGGCGGAAATAAATACAACACCGATTTTATTAGAATGTTCATCTAATATAGAAACTGCTGCATAGATCGTTCCATCTTCTTGTTGGTTTGCCACATCTTTGTTGTCTAATGCTTCAATGATTTCTGCAACAAGATAAGTCTTACCAACATCTTGTCGGCTGGAATCGTTGATTACAATGCCACAGGAATCTAATACAAGTACACGAAAATTTCCTTGGTTACTAGCTGCGCTGATTTCTTCATTAAATTGTTTCCATTTTGTGTCGTCATATAAATAATGATTTGCTGAAATTTTTCCCGAAAGTATATTGGCTTGACCTAATAGTTCCTTTTTTCTTTCTTCTACAAAATATCCATCCATAGCACGAAATATTGTATTGGTAAAAAGAACAAGCGGTACAACTCCTACTAATATATATGTCAATAGTAATAACCACTGCAGACTGTTCCATTTTTTTCTTAATTTAGTTAAAATAGTAACCAACTCCCCATTTGGTGAATATATATTTAGGGTCGCTTGGATTTTCTTCTATTTTTTCTCTCAAACGGCGAACGTGAACATCAACAGTTCTAACATCTCCCGGATAATCATATCCCCAAACGGTATCAAGCAATTTTTCACGGCTATATACTTTTCCTGGATTTTCCATAAATAATTCTAATAAATCAAACTCTTTTGCAGTTAAATTGGTTTCTTTTCCATCAATAAAAACCCGTCTGCTTTCAAATTCCAGTTCTAAATTACGTATTTGCAATGTATTTTGCGAATCCTTTCTGACGCCTTTGTGATTGGAGCTTCTTCTTAAAATTGCTTTGATTCTTGCCTTTAATTCTAATATATTAAAAGGCTTTGTAATATAATCGTCTGCTCCATACTCTAATCCCATAATTTTATCCATATCTTCTCCCTTTGCTGTTACCATAATAATTGGTACTTGCGAAAATTCCCTGGTTTGCTGGCAAACTTCTAATCCGTCCATTTTTGGTAACATTACATCTAATACAATTAAATCAAACTTTTCTTCTTTGATGTAGTGAAGTGCTTCTTCTCCATCATAAGCTGTTGTTACTTTCATTCCATCTTGTTCCAAAGAGAATTTGATTCCTTTTACAATTAATTTTTCATCGTCCACGACCAAAATATGGTATGCCATCTTTTTTTCCTCCTGTATCTTTATTGGGTAGTAATATAATTTTTTATTTTTTCAAAAATGCTGTCCCCAATTTTAGGTACATTTTTGATTTCTTCTATTGTTTGAAAAGAACCGTTTTCAATTCTGTATGCAATAATATTTTCTGCAAGCTTTTCTCCTATTCCAGGCAATAAATCCAGTTCTTGTACATCAGCCGTATTAATATTGACAGACAGTGAAACAGCATCATCATCTTCAGGTACAGCTTGATTTTCTTGTTGCTCTGGTTCTTTATTTTGTTCTAAAAAGAATGTACTATACTCTATCTTTATAGTTTCTTGTGTTTGAGGAACAATTACTTTTTGACCATCAAACACATTCCAATCCAAAGAAATAGCTTCTGTATCTGCTTGTGGAGTCAATCCCCCTGCCTGTTCAATGACGTCTTTTAAAGTATATCCTTCCGTAAGAGTATAAATACCGGGATATTTTACAGCCCCATCAATTTCTATTGTAATAGCGTCTAGTTCTTGCAAAGAAGCTTGCTGTTGCAAAAATTCTTGTTTTTCTGTTCCAATTTGTAAAATTGTTTTTTTTCGTATTTTGCTATAAGATATGCCACAAATGGTTATGATAAATAATAACAGAAAAATTCTCCATCTGGTATCTATTTCTTTTTTCTCTTTTTTCATATTGTCACACCTTTAAAAAGAAAACTGTTTTAGATTACACTGATTTCGGTTATAATCTATACTATTGTATCACATATTTTTGTAAAGGAGTATATAATGAAAAAAAATATTTTAATGATTTTTTTAACAACTATATTTTGGTTTTATTCCTTTAGTACTGTCTTGGCACAGGAAACGGTATCTGAGTTAGAAAATACAAAACAAACGCTTGAATTGGGAGCAGATGCAGCTATATTGATGGATGCTACAACAGGTGAAATTTTATATGAAAAAAACAGTGACAAGAAAGAATATCCTGCTAGTATTACAAAAATTATGACAGCTCTTTTAGCATTAGAATCCGGAAAAATGGATGAAACAATCACCTTTTCTCACAATGCCATTTTTGGCATAGAACCGGGCAGTAGTCATATTGCCTTGCAAGAAGGAGAAAAAATTACTATGGAACAAGCACTTTATGCCTTACTGATGCGTTCGGCAAATGAAGCGGCATTGGGTATTGCCGAGCAAGTGGATGGCTCAGTAGAAGCATTTTCAAATCATATGACACAAAGAGCAAAAGAATTGGGATGCGAAAATACAAATTTTGTAAATCCAAATGGTTTGCATGATGAAAACCATTATACCACTGCTTATGATATGGCATTGATTGCAAAAGAAGCATTAAAATTTGATGAATTTAGAAAAATAATACAAACAATGTATTATGAGATTCCTCCTACCAATAAACAATCAGAAACACGATATTTATATGGTCAGCATCAAATGATAAAACCTCCTTCTATCTATACTTATGAAGGATGTGAAGGAGGTAAAACCGGTTTTACAAACGAGGCGCAAAATACATTGGTTACTTATGCCAAAAGAGATAATACAGAACTTATCGCTGTAGTACTTCATTGTCAAGGAGCAGGACATTATGAAGATACAATTAAGTTATTTGATTATGGTTTTGCAAATTATAAAACACAAAAACTATCTTCTGCCGATGATATTGCAAAAACAATATCTGTTGTAAAACAAGAAGGAGAAAAAATAAGCCAAATTGATTCTATTACAGCAAAACCTGAAACAGATATTTATAAAACAGTTTCTATAGACTTTGACAGTAGTCAATTAACAACAATAATAGATGTTCCACAGCAGCTTACTGCAGCAGTGAATAAAAATGATGAAGTTGGCAATGTAAAATTTTATTATCAAGGAAAAATACTCTCCACCATACCATTACTTGCAGACCGTTCTTCCGAAGATACCACTGCTGTTGCAGCATCTATACAAACAAATGGTACCATAAATACTATGGAAAAGAATATGATTCCTTTTTTTGGAAACATCAGAAATATGATACTTTTTTCTGTAGGTTGTGGAATTGTCACATTTTTTATAGCTTTTTTAATTTGTCGTACCATTTCTTGCTACAAACGAAGAAGAAGACGCTTAGCAAGACAAAAAAAATTAAGCAGACACAGAAGAAGCTATCGATAATCATCAAAAAAAGAAAGCAATATGCTTTCTTTTTTTGATGATTACTTTAGTACCAAAGGCTGCGGAGCAGCCTTTAACAACCGCCCGCTCTGCGGGTGAGATGAAAGCTTAAGCAAAAAGCATCGTCCTTGTTGTAAAATAATGGTGTTCAAGCCTAAATATTTTACAACAAGGACGATGCTTTTATGGCAAACAGTTTAGCACACACAAAATGGGTATGCAAGTATCATATCGTATTTACACCAAAGTATAGAAGAAAAATAATTTATTATGAATTGAGAGAGGATATTCAAAAAATAATTAAAGATTTATGTAAATGGAAAGGTGTAGAAATTATTGAAGGTCATATGATGCCAGATCATATCCATCTTCTGGTAGAGATTCCACCAAAAATGAGTGTATCGCAATTTATGGGATACTTAAAAAGAAAAAGTGCAATGATGATATTCAATCGTCATGCCAATCTAAAGTATAAATTCGGCAATAGGAATTTCTGGGCGACAGGATATTATGTGAGTACAGTAGGGTTAAATACAGCAACGATTCAAAAATATATCAGAGAGCAGGAAAAACAAGATCAAATTGAGGATAAGCT
>DVLQ01000162.1 GCA_018715395.1 Candidatus Coprocola pullicola
TTCCCATTTTATAATAGGGTTTTTGTAACAGAGAAATGATGTTTTTTGCAAAAAAGACTGTATTGTGTTGGAGAAACTTGAGAACATCAACAACCCTTTGCTAAAGACGCATTTTATTGAAGTTTTGAGGAGTAGGAAAACAGCTCCTTCCATTGTTATCAATGCCTTCAAGCTCACTGTTTTGTTTGCTGAAAGTAAATTCCCAACAAGGATTTCATTTGGCAAAAGCTTGCTTTATCAAAACTTTTCATTGTAGTACATTTGTAAAAATAGCTTGTCTACATCTTGAAAGGTTGTTCTATAGTATTTTGTATAAAGAAAATCATATGTGAGATATGTGGCTTAAAAAAGCCTTCTGGCATTGAGATAAAAGTGATAGGAATATTATAATAGCATAGTTTATTACATACAAAATAAAACTGGAAATATCAAATAGTATTTGCACTGAACCATAGTAGAAAAGTGTTTTAGCAAAGCAATAGTAGAAATATGGTATCAGTGGAAAGAAGTGAATATACGAACTATGTCTACATCATGTACATATGTTGATAGAGATACCGCTTAAAATGAGAGTGCATCAAGTTTTATGAGGAAAAAGCAGTACAATGTGATAGCAACAATTTCATAATTTGAAATGCAAATAGAGAATTTTGATATAAAGGCTATGATACAGCAGCAAAAATGCAGATAATATATAGCCAATGAAAAGGACAGCCAATACAGGAGTTGCCCGTAGCAGATAACATAGGCACAGTTGACAGACTAGATTATGCGTTTGAGTATCTGTGAGCAGCGGGAGGGCTATGCCTGTATAATAACAACCATCCATTAGACGAGTGGTTGTTTTTATATGAATCGTTTAGCACATACGAGTTGGGAATGTAAATATCATATTATATTGGCACCAAAGTACAGAAGACAGGTAATATACGAAAAAATGAAAGCTGAAATAGTGAAAATTCTTAGAGAATTATGCGAAAGAAAAAAGATAGAAATTATAGCAGCACAATGTTGTCCAGATCACATACACATGCTGATTCGCATACCACCCAAATACAGCGTATCAGAAATTGTGGGATATTTGAAAGGAAAAGGTTCTTTCATTATTTTTGACAGACATGCAAATGTAAAATACAAATATGGAAATAGAACATTTTGATGTAGAGGATATGACGTTGATATAGTAGCAAAAAATACAAAAAAATATGTAACTATATCAATAATCTGTTAAAAGAAGACCAGAGAGCATATCAAATTCGTTTCAGTGAGTACATTAACCCGTTTACGGGTGAAAAAGTAAATAAATAAAAATAGCCGCCACGGTCGATAGTTGGAGAAGTAGAGCGCTTGGCGGAGTTTCAATGCGCTTACAAGAGCAGCTGGTAACAGCCTCTTCTAGGAGCAGAGCAAACCACCGGCTTAGCCGGTGGTTCTGATATTATACAATTACATTTTTAGCAGTACCCATTTCCCAATTTATGATGTTGTCAAATACAATAACTGCTCTGGTATAAAGAGCCTCCTGAGAAGCAAATGCTACATGAGGCGTTAATACTGTATGTTTTGCGTTAACAAGAGGATGATTCTTTGGTACAGGAGGTTCCATTTCAAATACATCAATGCCTGCTCCCGCAATTTTTTCTGTGTTTAATGCCTCTGCTAAGGCGTCGCTGTCCACTACGCCGCCTCTTGCTGTATTTAAAACAATAGCTGATTTTTTCATAAGAGCAATTTCTTTTTTTCCAATGAGTCCCTTTGTAGAGGCGTTTAAAGGTACATGAAGAGAAATAATGTCACTTTGTGTGAGTAATTCTTCTAAAGATACATATGTAATACCGGCTTCTGTTATAATTTCTTTTTTTGTCCTGCTATAGGCAATGACATTACAGCCAAATGCTTTTGCAATCATAGCTACTTTTGTGCCAATGGCTCCGGTACCTATAACGCCAAATGTTTTTTGATATAGTTCAGAACCTACTAAGCCGTCTTTTGTACCTTCTTTTCTGACAACATCGTTGCAAGCAGGAATGTTTCTCAGTACAGAAATTGCAAGACCAAATGTTAATTCCGCAACTGCATTGGTAGAATATCCTGCTGCATTGCAAACGGTAATGCCTTTTTGTTTACAATAATCAATGTCTACATGGTCAACACCTGTAAAGGCCACGGAAAGAAGTTTTAGTTTTTGGCATTTTTCTATTACGTTTTTACTAAAGGGAAGATTTGCTATAATAATAATATCCGCATCTTTTCCCCGTTCTACTAGTTCGGCAGTATCTTCCGTTCTTGTTTGATAATAAACAACCTCATGACCTTTTTGTTTTACAGCTTTACAAGCCTCTTCTACTTTTTCGGGAGTAATCCCCAAAGGCTCTATGACAACAATTTTCATATAATCCCTCCTGTAGTTGTATTATAAAACTATTTTTATTGTAACTTTTAAAATGGAAAAAAGCAATAAACTTTTTTTCAGTGTTTAAAAAATAATATATATTTTTGTAAAATTTTTTGTTTCATATAGAGATTATGAAAAAAAATGATGTATAATAAAAAATAGATTCCGTTAACTTAATATGACAATAGAAGTACAGAAAAGACTTTTAAAAATACAATCATAAAAAAGAGCATACAAATAAAAACCGGTGTTTTGCTTGTTGTTGGAAGTATATAATACATGCAACACAAGCAGGCGCTTGTCCGAACAAATAAGAATGGCTATGGATAAAAGGATACTGAAACAAAGAATTAGAAATGATATCCAAAGCAGATTCAAAATAATGAAATCTTTTTTCGTTTTGTACCATACTTTAAAAGTTCTATGAAAAGATTCTATCATATTGTTACTGCTATCATCACAAAAGGAATCATAAATAGAGTGTTTTGATTCCGGATGTGTCGTTCTCAAAGGCATATGATAAGCATTAAGACCATCTGTAACAATGATAACAGGACTGCATCTGTGTATTGCATGACTTTTTAAAGAGAGCAGTATTGCTCTCTATTATACAAAATAAGCAAAAGCAATCACAACCCTTGTTTGAGAATCCAGTAATATCCAAGATAATGCTGCTGTCCTTTTATTTTAATATAAGTTTTGTCAAGGCGCCATTTATCAGAGCGCAGGTCAGCCTTTTGCAGAAGAAAGTGAGCAATGGTTCTGAAAAAAAGAGTAAAATAACGAATCCAACGATAAACAGAAATGTGAGAAACACGAACCAACATATGTTTGTTTCATAATCTTTGTATCTGTCTGGGAGAGCAGTAAGCCTTAATGTAAAGGGTAAAAGCATATGAAATAACATTTGGCGTAAAACGAAATCTTTGAAAAGAAGCCTTGGTAAAAGGAGAAAACATCTTTTTGGCAAAAGTTCAAAGGAATGATGGCTTGATTTTATGATAAATATCTCTGTCTATGCTGCTGATATAGTCAAAATTATTTGTATTTTTTTATCAAAAAGTTTTCCAAAATCAGTACTTTCATGGAATGTCCAGACTTTTTGGAGTGATACTGAAAATGAATAGAGAAAATGAATAGAAAAGTTATATTTGTGCCAAGTAAAAGTATATCTGCCACAAATAGGGCGTTTTGGGTAGCCTTATGAGAAGGTTTGATTGGATTGTAAAGTAAAGGGCGGGTACATTTATGACAAATAAGAAGGATACTGAAAATGAATAGAAAAGTAGTATTTGTGCCAAACAAAAGTATTTTTGCTACAAGAGGGGCATTTCGCATAGCCTAGAAGGTTTTATTTGATTTGGTTCTAAAGTAAACGGAGGGAACTTTTACCACAAATATATTTTTGACGCCCATAATTATCTTTTCCATAACCATAAAGGTAGTGACAAAAACAATGAGGACAAGAAATAGCAAAATTTTGAAAAGTAATTTTTATATTTATGCATAGTAACAGCTTCTTTGTGAGAGAAACAGTATTTTAGTTTATTTTATTGTGCTTTCAATAAGGTGCTGTTGTTTATATCATTTTAATGTAGTAGAATCTACAAAATAAAAAGGAGGAGTTTAAATTGTCGATATTATTTTTAGAATATCCAAAATGCAGTACTTGCCAAAAAGCAAAAAAGTGGTTGGAGGAAAATGGAATTCCTTTTGAGGATAGACATATTGTGGAACAAAATCCTACCGCAGAAGAATTAAAACAATGGCACCAAAAAAGCGGTATGCCTTTAAAAAAGTTTTTTAACACAAGCGGCATGGCTTATCGTGATTTGGGTTTAAAAGATAAGTTGGCAACTATGACAGAAGAAGAACAATATGCCCTTTTGGCAACAAACGGTATGCTTGTAAAACGTCCTTTGGTTGTTGCGGATAATATGATTTTGACAGGTTTTAAACAAGCAGAATGGGAAAAATTAAAGTCATAAAAAGTATAATCAAAAAAAGCAGTCGTTATAGAAACAAATGATTTTTTTAGTATTAATTTATAAAAAGATGATATAAAATGAAATTTTTTTGCTTTTTTAACAAAAAATGTTAAAACGATAAAAAAACCTTCTGAAAAAACAGAAGGTTTTTAAACTGTCTGTTAATTTATTTTTTAAATAAAATCTAACAATCGGATTTTGTTCTTTTGAGAAAAAGAAACTGTTTCAAGTATTTTTGCTGCTGTTTTATAAATATAAAGCGGCTATACTGTTTTATTTATTGTTTTTGTTGCAAATAGCTTTGTACAACTTCTTTGGGCAGAACGCCTTGTATAAATGTACTGTTTTTGGCGATTTCTACAGCTTGTTTTAATGTATTTGGAAGCATTTGATATTTTTGAGTTTCCTTTTGGGAAGCCGTATATAAATTTAGGTTACAAGGACTAGGCAAAGATAATTGTTTTGTAATGCCTTCCAATCCCGCATAAATGAAAAGTGTAAAAGCTAAATAAGGGTTTAAACAGCTGTCGGCAGAAACCAATTCTAAAGGCTGTATTTTTTCGTTGATGGAATCAATGTATATCAGTTGAGAACGATATTGGTGAGACCATGTAATGTATTTTGGTATTTCTGTAGTTTCAAAACGTTTGTAAGAAGCCTCGGTGGTATTGAAAAATACAGACATTTCTCTCATACGATTTAATATGCCGGCAATAAAGCTTTCATAAAAAATAGAATGCTCATCATCAGATTTGCCTTGGTGAAACAGTGATACATCAATGTGTATGCCGTTTCCGTTTTTTTCAGCAAGAGGTTTTGGCAAAAAGCAAGCAAAGGCGTTTTTTTGAAAGGCGATTTTTTCTACAATAGATTGATATGTCAAAAAATCATCGGCACATTTTAGCGCACAAGCGTGTTTAAAATCAATTTGATTTTGTCCTGGAGATTTTTGATGAAAAGCAGTTTTTGGCTCTATTGCCATTTCCTGTAATGCAAAACAAATTTCATTTCGTATCTGCTCACACTTATCTAAAGGAAATGTATCCAGATATCCACCCGTATCATAAGGGATATAAGAAGTCGTATTTTTTTCAAAAATAGAAAACTGGCATTTTAGAGAAAACATACATTCTAAGTTTTGTTCTTTGGCTTCTTTTACAGCGTTTTTTAATAGATACCTACTGTCGCCTTCAAAAGGCGTGCCATTTTCATATTTGATGTCACAATAAAATTGTATTTCTTTTTCACCACAGCAGGGAGCAAGCACAGAAAATGTGGAGGTATCCGGAAAAAGAAATAGTTGAGAAGTATTTTGTTTTATAATAGTATCAAAAACAGAGGCGTCAAAGGCAATTCCGTTTTCATAGACTTTTTCAAATTCACATGCTGCAATGGTAATGTTTTTTGGTTTGCCTAAAACATCACAAAATATAAGATGAATGAGTTTGATATTTTTTTGGGCAATAAAATCTATTATTTCTTGTTTGGTTTTATCCATAATATACCTCCTAAGTAAAACAGCAGTGCCATTTTTACTTATAGTGTAACACTTTTTTTTGTTTGTGGCTATGCAAAAAATAAATTGTTATTCAAAAACAAAGAGCAAAATATATTTTTGAAAAAAAGGATATTTTTAAATATAGGAGTATGTATTTTGTAGAAAGATGATTGTGTGCCAAA
>DVLQ01000020.1 GCA_018715395.1 Candidatus Coprocola pullicola
ATAAAAAACAGATAGAAGAATTTACTCTTCTATCTGCCTCTGTCCTTTCACCTGAAAGATTCCTGCTCAACTATTTGTACAGTTACTTCTTCGGTACACATGATTAATATGTTCTCCAGAGTGTCGTCCCAATCCGTTCCTTTTGCCTGAGAGTTTTTGCACTGCACCTTCGGCGTCTCATAATGAGATCTCTCACAGATTGTTCATCCGACTTAATATTGTTTATATTATATACAACATTTCTATATGTGTCAATTAGTTTTTCATATTTTTAATATGATTTTATTTTATTTCATTTATTTTTAGACCATATTGTATAAATTTTTTAGTCCCTCCTCATTTTTTCTTTTATTTATGAACTATAATATTACATATGTTTCAATTAAGCATTGTATCATTTTCACTTTTACTTTACTGTATCAGTACTAATATCCTATAATCGTATTTGAATATCTTATTTACATCCTTCGCTTATGTTAATTGTTTTAATCTTAATATAAAACTCTCATTTTATTATTGAAAATTAATTATGTTAACATTTAGTATTATTTTTCTTTTAAACAATATACAAATTTATTAAAAAATATAAATATAAAAGAATTTTTGTATGTCATCTCATAAAAGACGCTTAGATAAAATCTGACTTTCATGTAATAAGAATATTGATATTGTATATAGAAGATTTTTTTATTTTAAAAATTTCTTTAATTTGTTTTCTATTTTGAACAATATTTTTTATAAATTCATATTTTATTTACAAATATTACATATTCAATTCATATTTTAATAATATAGTATAAACATACCCAATAAACATAGCAAAATTACATGACACTTCCCTAAAGAAAAAAGAACCTGCCCCTCAGGTTCTTTTTTCTTTTTTTGGTGCTTTAGCTTAACAAAACCCCCTAGTTCTACCAGGGGTAAATAAAATACTTTAGTACATAAGAAATGAAATAAAAAGTACTGCATATTCCAAATATAGATGCTAATATCACATAGTATTTGCACCAAAATACAAGAAAAGTGATATACAAAGAATGAAGAGCAGATATAGGCAAATCATTAGAAAATTATGTGAAGAAAAAAAGATTGAAATCCTTAGCATAAGCATGTTCAGATCATATCCACATGTTAGTTAGTATACCACCATATCTGAGTGTAGCACAGTTTGTAGGATAAGAGTGCACTGATGATATTGGATAGGCATGCAAATTTAAAATAGAAATATGGAAGAAGAAATTTTGGGGCAAGAGGATATTTTGTCGATACAGTAGGATGAAATGAAAAGGACAATAAAAGAATATATAAAAAATCAGTTTATGCAGCAAATCAAATATCATGAAAAGAGTACACAGACCCGTTTATAGGTAGCACAGGAGAATAAGGCAAAATGGACATCCACTTTTAATGGCTGCCTGTATTGTAATGCGATGCCAAAGCTTCGATATTCCCTTTTAGGGAATCAGCACGCAATACCCCTTCTAGGGTTTGTTCAAATCACTAATTTACTAGTGGTTTTGATTGATAAAGCCAATAAAAACTCTCAGCTATGTGGGGAGAATCAAAAAGTTTTAGTTTCAGAGAAAAACTTCCTATACTATCATTATTTTGAGTCCGCCAACATGCAAGAAAGCATGGGAGGTTGTTTATATGAATAATTTAGCACACACAAGTTGGGAATGTAAATATCATATTGTCTTTGTACGGAAATTCAGAAGGCAGATAATACATGGAAAACTAAAAATGGAAATAGAGAAAGTATAAAGAGATTTATGTGATAGAAAAGGTATAGAAATCATAGTAGCATAATGTCGCATAGATCATATACATATATTAATGCGTATATCACCTAGATATAGTATGTCTGAGATGGTTGGATATTTAAAAGGGAAAAGTGCGCGTATATTTGATAGGCACGCAAATTTGAAATATAAATACGAAAATAGAATATTTTTTTGTAGAGGATATTATGTAAATACAGTTAGAAAGAACACTAAAATATATAAATAATCAGTTAAAAGAAGATTAGACAGTAAAATTAGCCTAAGCCAATATACCGGTTTACGGATGAAAAAATAGAAGAAAACAAATAAAAAAGCCGCCAAGGGCGGCAGTTGAAAAAGTAGGGAACTTGGCGGACTTTCAAAGTGCTTACAAATACTGCGGGAAAAAGCCCTTTCTAGAGGCAGAGCAAACCACTGGCTTAGCCGTTGGTTCTGATTTTGTAAAGAAAAGACAATAAAAGACGGTGGAATAAAACAATATTTCTCTAATTTTTACAATTTTATTAAAATTTTGTGAATATAGCAGAAAAAGTATGAAAATTGTGTTACAATGATGCGAGTGAAAAAACAACTATATATGGAGAGGAGTAAAACCATGAGAAAAAAGCATTTTTTCATGAAAAAAATAGCAAGCTTTGTTTTGGCGGGGGCTATGGTATTTTCAACTTGTCCCATACAAGCTTTTGCAGCACAGAAATTGTATGACCAAGTAACAACAGAAACTGTAACAAAAGGTGTAACCTATGAAAAAAATCATAGATTGACAGCAGAAGGATGGCAAGATATTCATGTTTTGAAAATTGATATGAACGACCCTAATTTAGCATTGGCGCCTATTGAATCTCAAACAGAGTATGGCTTAAAAGAAACGCTTTTAAAAATGGTAAACGATACTGGAGCGGTAGCGGCAGTCAATAGTGATTTTTTTGGTATGAAGGGAGATTATTCTGCCTCTTTTGGACCTGTTGTAAAGGATGGAAATTTGATTTCTGCCGGTACAGATAAAAATATAGGCGTTAATGAATATTCCACTTTTTTTATTGACCAAGAGGGAAATCCTTTTATAGATTTTTTTCATATTCAAGCCGACTTTTATGCAGGAGAGCATGCACGCTTAGAATTGGCTTCTTTTAATAAAATTACAGAAATGATATATCCTATTTATTTTGATAAAAATGCCGCGGATTCTACAGCGGATTTGGATAAGCGTTTTGCTGATTTAGTAAAATTTAAAGTAGAAAATGATACTATTACATATATTTCTCAAAAAGGAGAAACAGTCGATACCCCAGAAAATGGATATTTGATTATCATTAGCGGACAATATTTTGATGAATTGGGACAATATTTTGCAGTGGGACAACCAACAAATTTAGATATTAAAGCTTCTCTTGATTTAACTAAAATACAAACAGCCATTAGCGGCGTAGGAAGAATATTGGTAGACGGACAAAAGCCCGCACAAGGACAAGAAGGGCTTGTGATATCCGGCAGACAACCAAGAACAGCTCTAGGCATTTCTCAAGACAATACTACATTGATATTGATGGTGGTAGACGGAAGAGGAGACAGCATTGGTGCAACACAAGAGGAAATGGTAGCGTTGATGCAGGAATATGGTGCTTACAATGCCATGCATTTTGACGGAGGAGGTTCTTCTACCATGGTAGCTAAAACAGTAGAAGATGCACAGCCGGAAGTAAAAAATACTGTTTCAGATGGTGCAGAAAGAAAAATCATCAACGGTTTTGGAATATTTAATCAAGCCCCTATAGGAGAATTGACGCAAATTACATTAAAACCAAGTGCAGAAAGAGTATTTGTCAACAATAGTGTTACATTGCAGGTAACAGGCTATGATGAATATTTCCATACTATAGATTTAGACACAAGTCAAATTGTATTTTCTGTGACAGGCGGGGAAGGAGTATTTGAGGGTATGAATTTTACACCAACCACGTCTGGAAAAATGCAAATTACAGCTACTTATCAAGATAAAACGGCTACAACAGAAATAGAAAGTATGGTGGTGGCTTCTATTACGGCAAAAGAATCGGAAATTCGTCTAAACGGCGATGGAGAGAGTGCCCAACTGCATTTTACTGCAAAGAGTACGGAAGGATATACTGCCGATATCAATACAGAACTGTTTTATACCATATCTGACCCTGCACTAGGTGTGATAAATGATAATACATTTATTGCAACGACTTCTTCAGGAACAGGATATATTCAAGCGGTATTAGCAGATGCAAGTTGTTCTATTCCTGTTGTGATAGGAGTGGAAGAAACTGTAGAATTGCCTTGGGTGCCGGAGAACATTGAACTGACAGATAAAAATAAAGCAACAATACAGTATGCACAAGATGGCGCAAACTATGTTAATATCATTGGAAAAGTCACATCTGCCACAGCAACGCCGGAAAATTATACTGCAACACAATCTAAAGCCAAAGCGGCAGTGGAAAATGGTGCAAATGTAGCCATATATGGAGGCAAAACAGATATTACGCCCGGTATTGATGCAGTACAATGGAATGGCTCTTACCAGTTTCAAAACAAAAATGGTGTAAGCATTGTCATGATGACGGCGGCAGAGGGCGGCTTGCGCACCACAAATCCAACTCAATGGCTCTCTTTTAAAAGCGATATCGAAAATGCAGGAAATTCAGCAGTTGTGATTGTAATGGATAAAACGCCGTCTGCTTTTACAGACCCTCTTGAAACGCTTTTGTTCCGCAGTGTCCTGGCAGATTTAAAAGAACAGGGAAAAACCATATTTGTAGTGTCTGCTTCCGGTACGGAATATTGGTTTAATTTCAAAGATGGTATTCGTTATGTCAATCTTCCGGATTTGTTTTTAGAAGACGGTTGTGCAAATACCAATGCAACAATACTAAAATTGCGTGTCAATGGTACAGAAGTGAGCTATGAAACAGTCAAAATAGCTTAAAAAAGCAGTAGAAAAGTTTTTGATTTCTGTTGTAAAATGGATATTTTTGGGGTAGTATAGTATGGGCGGAGGAATTTCTCTGCCCATATTGTGCGTTTAAAAAAGAAAAAAGGAGAGTAGTATGGAGCAATCAGGTAAAAATACGGTGAAAGCCGTTGGATTTATGATGATGATTACACTGGTGGGAAAGTTGTTGGGATTGGTAAGAGAACAGCTTTTGGCGGCAAATTATTCCATTGGTGCAGAGGCAACGGCTTTTATGACGGCAAGCAGAATCCCCAGAACATTTTTTGACGCTGTTTTTGCTTCAGCTATTTCTGCCAGTTTTATACCCATATTTAATGAGTATCTAGAAAAAAAAGGAAAAGAAGAAGCATTTCGTTTGTCCAATATATTTGTTACAGCAGTAGGCGTTATTACTTGTATGATGACTGTTTTGGGAATGGTTTTTGCACAGCCTATTACATGGCTTTTTGCAGATGGTTTTTTGCCAGAAACAGCAAAGACCTGTGCAGAATTTTTACGCATATTGTTTCCCACAGTTGTCTTTACAGGCGTTGCTTTTTCTTTTGTGGGAATATTACAATCCTTAGATGAATTTACAATTCCGGCGGCTATGAGCATTGTTTCCAACGCCATTATTATATTGTATTATTTATTTTTTGATAAATATTTTGGTATTTATGGTTTAACAATAGCATTTTTGATTGGTTGGGCAATGCAGGCAGCCATACAAGTGCCGGCATTGTGGAAAAAAGGATACCGTTTTCGTTTTGATTTTCATTTTCAAGAAGAAGGTATGAAAAAAATTGGACGGCTGATGCTGCCTATTATGGTCAGTACATGGATACAGCCAATTAACATTGTAATCAATACAAAATTTGCCTCTCATATCCATTTTGAAAATTATCCCGATGCGGCCATTCCTACCATAGAATATGCCAATACGCTTTATACTATCATTGTGGGCGTTTTTGTACTTTCTATAGCAAATGTCATCTTTCCCAAAATGGCAAGGCTTACTACCAATAAAGCAGAAGAGGATTTGGGAGAAACGGTCAGCGTTACAATAAAAGCCATGCTTTTTTTGTTACTTCCTATGATGTTTGGGTTGATGATACTAAGCGAACCTGTTGTGCGACTGGTATATGAAAGAGGAGATTTTGGTACATTTGCAACCAAAACAACAGCCAGAGCTTTATTTTTCTTTTCATTAGGAATGGTAGGTTTTGGCATACAAAATATACTAAGCAGAGTCTTTTATGCAAAACAAGACGGTAAAACTCCATTTTACTCCGGTTTAATTTCCATTGCTGTAAATATTATACTTTGTTTTTTGTTGGTAGAAAAAATGGATGTAGGCGGATTGGCTTTTGCCTCTGCCATTTCTTCTGTGGTGTCTGCGGTATTTTTGCTAATTCCTTTATATTTTCAGCATAAAACATTGTTTTCAAAGAAAATGATAAAAGATTTATTGAAAATGATTTTTTCTGCCGGTGTGATGGCTATTGCAGCAGTTATTTGCAAAAATGGCTTATTGGCAATGGAGATAGGAGGATTTTTAGAAAATATCATTGTAGTAGCAGTCACAGCAGCAGTAGGAGGCGTTGTTTATATGATATGTTGCTATGCTTTGGGAGTGAGTGAAAGTAAAATGGTAGTAGAAATGGGAAAAGGTACTTTTCAAAAAGTATTTAAAAAATAATATTTCTTTATTAAAGGAGGAAAAAAGATGCTGGAGGGAAGTTATTTTTTTCATGCATTATGGCTCATTGCCAGTTGGTGTTCCAAGCAATTTCAAAATAGCTGTATCATACAATGGTTTTTGAAAAAAGACGAGCAAAAAATAGTTGTAAGAAATAGCATTTTTTTTAGAATATTTTGGGGTTTGCGCAGAGCTTTGAGTAAAATTTTTTATCATTTAGGACTAAAAAAATTATTTACAAACAGTATTTTTAAAATGTCATTTTTGTGGTGTGGCTTTGCGGTGCTGCTGGCGCCTATATTGCCTACTATGCTAGTATTAGCATTTGTATTGGCAGGATTTGGTTCTTTGATACTGTCTTTTTTGTATGACAGAAAAAGAAAATTACATTATTTTTCTGTCAGCCGTTATATTTATTTTTATGCATTTATTTATTTTTTTGCCACATTGACTTCTGTGGCAAGAGGAGCAAGTTTTTTGGGCGGCATCCTGACAGTATGCTTTATATTGTTTTCCATTGTATTTGCAAATGCCATTGAAACAAAAAGACAGCTTTACATTATATTGTTTTTATTTGTTTGTATTGGCGTGCTTGTTTCATTTTATGGTTTTTATCAATTTATGTTTCCCGGCAAATTCAGCGGAGTATGGCATGATGTGGATATGTTTGAAAGTATTAGCTTTCGTGTATATTCTACACTGGAAAATCCTAATGTATTGGGAGAATATTTTCTTTTAGTACTTCCCTTTTCGGCGGCGCTTTGTATCAACAGCAAATCTATGTTTAATAGGCTGTTTTTTGCAGCTTGCAGCGGTATTATGCTCCTTTGTTTGATACTGACATATTCCCGTGGATGTTACATTGGTATTATGGGAGCAGTGGCAGTATTTCTTGTGCTGTGGGACAGAAGATTTATATTTTTAGGCATTGTAGTATTGTTGCTCTTGCCATTTATATTGCCTGATACCATTATCAATCGATTTTTAAGCATTGGCAATATGGACGATTCTTCCACAAGTTATAGAGTTTATATTTGGCTGGGCACATTGGCAATGCTAAAAGATTATTGGTTTTGCGGCATTGGACCGGGAACAGACGCTTTTAATCAAGTCTATCCTGCTTACGCTTACAACGGCATCAGCGCGCCCCATTCTCATAATTTATTTTTACAAGTAACTTGTGACGCAGGTATAGTAGGACTGATTGTATTTGTACTTTTGATATTTCAGTATTATCGTATGACTTGCGGCGCATTGTCAAGAGAAGTCAAAAAGGAAAATAAAGTGCTTCTTATCGGGGCTATCTCAGCTATGACAGGTTTTATGATACAAAGTATGTTTGACTATACATTTTATAATTATAGAGTGATGCTGTTATTTTGGGTATGCGTTGGCTTTGGTATGATTTTTACAAGAATATCAAGACTGAGAGAGGAGTAAAATCTATGCTGAAAATTTTAAATATCATCAGCGATAGAAATATAGGCGGTGCGGGCAGATGTATTTTAAATTTTTTAAAATATTATGATAGAAAAAAATTTGCTGTAAAAGTGGTCGTGCCAAGAGGAAGTCTTTTAAAGCCTGAAATTGAAAAATTGAAAACAAAAGTAATAGAAGTTGACGGTATTGCCGATAAATCCTTTGATAGAAAAGCCATTGGAAAATTAAACCGTATTATCAAAAAAGAAAATCCCGATATTGTTCATACCCATGGTACAGTGACAGGAAGAATCAGCGGGAAACTTTGCTGCAAAAAAGTAGTTTATACAAGACATTCTGTATTTCCTGTCAGCCCTAGAATCAAAAAAGGACTGGGCAGAACGGTCAACAAATATCTCAATGAATTTTTAGCAGACGATATTATTGCTGTGGCAGAGGCGGCAAAAGAAAATTTGACAGATGGCGGAATTGCCCCGGAAAAAATAAAAGTAATATTAAATGGAGTGGAACCTTTGCAAAAAGCTTCTCAACAAGAAATAGATTCCATGAAAGAAAAATATCATATTTCACAAAAAGATTTTGTCATAGGTATATTGGCCAGATTAGACGCTGTAAAGGGGCATCAATATTTGATTGAAGCTGCACAAGAATTAAAAAAAGAAGGACGGAGTTTTAAAGTACTCATTGCCGGTACAGGAGAGAATGAGCAAACATTAAAAGCACTTGTAAAACAAAAGCAGTTGGAAGATACTGTAATATTTACAGGATTTCTTTCAGAGGTAAGAGTATTTTTGAGCATACTGGATATACAGGCAAATGCCTCTTATGGTACAGAAGCGACCAGCCTTGCTCTTTTGGAAGGAATGAGTATTGGTCTGCCGGCTGTTGTAAGCAATTATGGGGGCAATCCTGGTGTAATCATTCATGGAGAAAATGGATATCTTTTTGAAAGTCAAAATAGTCAAGACTTGTTAAACTATTTAAAAAAGGCTATGGACGATACAAAAACTTATCAATATATGCAAAAAAGAGCAAAGGAGATATTTCAACAAAAGTTTACAGCTAAAATGTATGCCAGAAATATTGAAAAAGTATATGAAGGGCTGTTTTCTTAGAAAGGTGTGGTAAATATGAATGAAAGAATAGAAAAAAAGAGAAGAGTAAACGTATTTGATATGATTATTATTGTAGTTGTCATTGCCATTGTTATTGGAACATATGCCTTTACACATAGAGAAAAAGCATTGGAAACAAAAATATTACGATATTCTTTAGAATTGGTAGAATGTCCAGAAGGATTTTCTCAAAAAATTCAAGTGGGAGATAGACTGACAGATAACGTAAAAAATTATCATATGGGAACTGTGACATCTGTAGAAGCAAGACCAAGCGTCAGACTGGGAGAAGATAAAATAAATGGCAATGTGATAGAAAGCGTAATTGAAGGAAAAGAAACTGTTATATTGGTAGTAGAAGCCAATGTGGTGGAAACAGCCAGTGATTTTAAAGTAGATGGAAATTATGTGGTAAAAGCAGGAAAAGACATTGCTGTCAAAGGCAATGGCTATGCAGGAAAGGGATATATTTTAACAATAGGAAGATAGGAGGTGTATTTTTATGAAAATAACAGATAAAAAAGGAAAGTTGTTTGGCAAAATTAATGTGGTTGATTTTTTTGTGATTGTGATTGTGGTTGTGTTGCTTGGAGGCGCTTATTATAAATTTGGCGTTTTGGATAAAACAAGCACAGGAGGAACGTTGCAGCCTGTCACATATACTGTAGAAGTAAAAAGAGTCAGAGATTATGTATTCCAAAATGTGCAGGAAGGCGATGAGCTTTTTGACAAAACTTCCGGAAAAAGTATCGGCAAAATTGTAAAAGTGGAAAGTACACCTTCTACAGAGCCGGTATTATGCCAGGACGGCACTTATAAAATAGGTACTGTTCAAAATAGAATCGATGTGGTGTTTACTGTAATGGGAGAAGGAACAGTGACAGAAGACGGCTGTTTTATCAATCGTACTTATGAGTTAGTAAGAGAGTCTGACAGAACTTTTGTAACAAAATATTTTGAATGCCAAGGTAAAATAAAAGATTTTTTGGTGTAACAAATAAAACATGATGTGTTTTGGTAAAAGTATAAGGAGGGAATTATGGCAAAAAAGTATACCATACTAATGACACTCATGGGATTGGAAATTGGCGGTGCAGAAACTCACGTTGTGGAACTTTCAAAAGAGTTAAAAAAACTGGGCTATCGTATTATTGTAGCTTCCAATGGCGGCGTCTATGAAAAAGAACTGACTCAAGCGGGTATTTACCATTATAGAGTGCCTATGAATCAAAGAAATGTACCGAAAATGATAAAATCCTATTTTTTGCTTCGACATATCATTAAAAAGGAAAATGTAGATATTGTCCATTCTCATGCCAGAATCCCCAGCTTTATATGTGGATTTTTGCATAAACGATATGGCGTTACGTTTGTAACATCAGCCCATTGGGTGTTTTATACAGGCATGGGATTAAAATATCTTACAAACTGGGGACAAAAGGTAATTGCGGTTAGTGAAGATATCAAACAGTATTTAATAGAAAATTATAAAGTAAAAAATGAAGATATTTTTGTAACAATCAACGGCATTGATACAAATAAATTTTCACCGTCGACAAATGGAGATAAAATCAGAAAAGAATTTGACATTGCTAAAGAAGAGCCTACATTGGTCTATGTCAGCAGAATGGACGAAAGCAGAGCATTGGTAGCAAAACAGCTTTTAGAAATTGCCCCCAAATTAGCCCAGCAAATACCGGGTATCAGAATATTGATTGTAGGAGGCGGCGATGTTTATGACCAGTTGTGCCAAAGGGCAGAACAACAAAATAAAAAAATTGGCGGTAATGAAAAATGTATTATCATGACAGGGGCTAGAACAGATATTAATGAGCTGATATCTGTTGCCACTGTATTTGTAGGAGTAAGCCGTGCGGCACTGGAGGCTATGGCAGGAGGCAAAACAGTGATTGTAGCCGGAAATGAGGGCTATATAGGCATTTTTGGAGAAGAAAAGCTGGAAATAGCAAGAGAAAATAATTTTTGCTGTAGAGGCTGTGAGCTTTCTTCAGAAGAAAAGCTTTATCAAGATATAGTGTATGCCTTTTGTAATATGACACCACAAGAAAGAGAGCAAATAGGATTATACAGTAGAGGAGTGATATTTGAATATTACTCTGTTACCAAAATGGCTATGGATTGTATTTGTGCTTATGAAACGGCATGGAAAGCAAGTCATCAAAAGCAGTATCATGTTATACTTTCCGGTTATTATGGTTTTAATAATGCAGGAGATGAGGCTATATTGCTTTCTATGCACAAAAATATACAGGCATTGGGAGAAAATTATCACATTACGGTATTATCCAATAAACCCGAAGAAACAAGAGCAAAATATCATATTGATGTGGTGTATCGTTTTAGCCTAAAAGAAGTACTGCAAGCCCTGCGAAAATGTGACGTTCTTTTAAGCGGAGGCGGTTCTCTTTTGCAGGATAGTACAAGTACCCGTTCTTTGATGTACTATTTATCTATTATATTAGTAGCGCGCTTGATGGGAAAAAAAGTAATGCTTTATGCCAATGGCATTGGACCGATCTCCAGAAAGAAAAATAGAACCATTGTAAAGCTGGTTGTTAATAAAGCTGATTTGATTACGCTAAGAGAAGAAAATTCCTATGCAGAGTTAAAAGCTATGGGAGTCAATGAAAAAAAATGTTTTGTAACAGCTGACCCTGTTTTTACCATGGACAGCATATCAAAACAACAAGGACAAAAGCTTTTGCAAAAAGCAGGAGTTCCTATGGAAAAACCTTTTGTGGGAGTATCTGTAAGAAATTGGAAAGATATGGACGGTTTTGTAGATGAATTTGCTCGTTTATGCGACATCATACAACAAAAATATAACCGAACCATTGTATTTATTGTAATGCAAGTGCCTCATGATATTAAAATCAGCCAAAAAGTACAAAAACGTATGAAAACCAAGTCTTATTTGTTGAAGGACAACTATTCTCCTTATGAAATTATGGGAATTATAAAGTGCATGGATTTTATATTAAGTATGCGGCTGCATACTCTTATATTTGCCGCAAGACAAAGAATCCCTCTCATAGGCTTTATATATGACCCTAAGATAGAGTATTATCTGGAAAAGCTGGATATGCCTTCTGGAGGACGTATTAGTGAGTTTCAGCTGGAAAAAACATTAAAAATGGTGGAAGATGTTATTGAAAACCGACAAAAATATGTATCCATATTACAAAGAAAAGCTGAAAAGTTGGAGGAAAAAGCCCACTACAATGAAAAGTATTTAATCAAACTTTTAGAGAAAAAATAAATATGAAAAAATTTGTAAAAAGGGAACAATCTGTTTTTATTTTATTTACTATGATAAAAAATTTTCTAATTGAAATCTAAAGTAATATAAATTTTTAGACAAAAATAGTATTTGTTTGAAAAAAGAGAAATTTTTGATATCAGCAGTAGTTTAAAATAGTTTTGAAAAATCAATTTATTCAAAAACAATTTGTTCCCTTCTATACTATATTTTTAAATTCTGTTAACTTAATATGAAAATAAAAGTACAGAAATTTGCAACAAATACATTTTTGATATCTAAAATGACCTTTCTTATAATGATAAAGACAATGAGAACAAGAAATTGTAAAATCTTTAAAAGTAATTTTTATGTTTATGCATAGCATAAAAACAACTTCTTTTTAGAAAAAAATTTAAAAAAAACAATTGGTTCTGAAAAAAGAAACAAAATGACCAATCCAACCATAAATAAAAGTGTGAGGAATATAAACTTTAATATTTATGCACTGAAACAACTTTTTTCTGTGAGAAAAATATTTTTGTTTTTATTTTATGGTACTTTTAATAAGGAGCTGTTGTCGATATGACTTTAACATACCAGAATCTATTTTTATAAAGGGAGGGAAATACTATGGGAAAAAAAACCCATATATTAGATGTGCCATTTGATGTAGTAACAATGGAAGACGCTATAGAAAAAGTAAGGGGTTTTTTGCAGGATGAAGGACAGCACATTATCTGTACGCCAAATCCTGAAATTGTTATGCAAGCACAAGAAGACGCTGCATTAATGAATATATTAAAAGCAGCGGATTTGGTAATACCGGATGGTATCGGCGTGGTATGGGCTTCCCGCTACAGTGAAGCAAAGCTTCCGGAACGTGTGGCAGGATATGATTTGACACAAAGAATATTTCAAGAGATTGAAAATACAGATTATACAGTATATTTTTTTGGCGGCGCTCCCGGTGTTTCGCTGGCGGCGGCAAAAAAAATGCAGGAAAAATATCCTCATTTAAAAATTGTAGGGGGACATAATGGCTATTTTGATGAAAAAGAAGAAAAAAAAATATTGTATGACATAAAAAAACTTTCTCCGTCCATACTATTGGTAGGACTTGGTGCACCAAAGCAGGAAAAATGGATATATGATAATATTCGTTTGACAACTGCAAAAGTTGCCATTGGCATAGGAGGCAGTTTTGATGTGATGTCCGGCAAAACCAAAAGAGCGCCTAAAATTTTTTGCAAACTGGGCTTAGAATGGTTTTATAGGCTCTTAAAACAGCCTTCTCGTTTTATGCGTATGCTTCGCCTGCCTCAATTTGCACTGATTGTCCTAAAAAAACAATATCTGAAAAAGTAAACGAGTACAGGAGGTTGTTTCTTTTTCAGAAAAAAGGAATGATGTCTTTGCAAAAGGAAAATAAATTAGCATATGGCTGGATAGCTCTTGGCGTGATGATTATGGCGGCAGGGATTGAAGTTTTTTTTGCACCTTCAGGTTTTGTGGCCGGCGGCGCAACAGGATTTGGCATTGTATTAGATGCGGTTACAAAAAGGAATTTTGGTTTTTCTGTACCTTTATGGCTGGTTAATTTGGTATGGGATGTACCACTGCTTTTTTTGGCAAGAAAAAAAATAGGAAAAGTATTTTTCCGTCGTACTGTTTTTGGCTGTCTTGCTTTTTCTGTAGCGTTATTTTTGGCGGAATTTTTGCCTGTTTATCAAGGAGATTTGATATTGGTCTGTCTTTTTGGCGGCACGTTTATAGGAATTGGCGCAGGACTTGTTTTAAGAAGTATGGGGGCTACAGGAGGTACTGACTTGGCGGCTTCTTTGATACATGGAATTTTTTCTAAAATTTCTGTAGCGCAGGGCATTTTTGTATTGGATAGTATTATTATACTGCTTGGTATGGCTGTGTTTGGTATAGAACAAGGTATGTATGCGATAGCGTCTGTTTTTTTGTCAACCAGATGGGTCAATACAATGGTAGAGGGCGTTTCTTTTTCCCGTGGTGTATTGATTGTTTCAAAAAATTGGGAAAAAATTGCAAAAGCATTGATGGAAGAAATACACAGAGGCGTGACGTCTTTTCAAGGAAAGGGACTTTATACAAATGAAGAAAAACAAGTGTTATTTTGTGTGTTTTCTCCCGGAGAATTAGGTCGAGTAAAAGAAATGATATTAGAAATTGATGAAAATGCATTTGTGCTTGTAACAGATATGAGAGAAGTATTAGGAGAAGGCTTTCACAAAACATAAAGGTGAAAGCCTTTTTGTATAGAGAAAACCACGCGTTAGACGCGTGGTTCAAAAAAGCCTTCTGGCGTTAATATAGAAGTGGTATGAGTACAAGTTTATTGCATACAAAAAATGGCAAATATCACATAATATTTGCCTGAAATATAGCAAGAAATGTTTTATAAAAGAAATAGAAGAAATATTGTGTAGTGAATATACCAAAGAGCTTATCCAGATTATATACTGGTAAAGATATCGCCTAAAAGCAGTACATCAAAGTTTAAGGAGAAAAGCAGTACCATGTGATAGCAGCAATTTTGTAAGTTGAAATACAAATATAGAATGTGATTATATTGATACAACAACAAAAAATACATAATATATAGCCAATTAATTAAGAAAAAAGCGCTGAGAGAACAGCTGGTACTGGAGTCGAAAAACCCTTTTCAGGGTAGCAGATAATACAGGCACAGTTGGCAGACTAGGTTATACATCTACACATAAGCCAGAAACGGAGGGATATGTTCAACCTCCCGTTAGATGGGAAAAGGTTTTTTTGAACAAATATTTATATAGTTTCTAATGTAACAAAAGCAGTTGCATAGTTTTTGCAGTGAGATAAAGAGATGTGAAATTGTGGATTAAAAAAACCTTGTTTTTGTAAAATAATTTGCAGCTTAGCAGTAATGTGTAAAAAAGGTTTTCCGTTACTGTCATGAAGTATTTCAACATCCAAAGGAGAAAAGCCTCTAAATCCTGTACCAATGGCTTTGGCTACCGCTTCCTTTGCACAGAAAAGAGCGGCTAATGTTTGAGGCTGGCTGCCTTTTTGAGTATAAAGGTCTAATTCTGATTTTGTAAAAGTTTTGAAAAGAAAAGTTTCTTTTTTGATAGCAGAACAAATTCTTTCGATTTCTATAATGTCTGTTCCAATACCTTGAATCATGATAATACCTTCTTTCTATGTTTAATTTTATATTAGTATAAAAGAAAAACAATGCTTGGAAAAGTATTTTTTAGTAAAATGAACAAAAAAAGTAATATTTTTATTGCTTCTTTCTACAAAATGATAATATGCTTTTGAAAATAATATTATTTTTAGCGTTTTTTAGAAAAAAACGAACTTTTGTCAAATTAGTACTTGAAATGAAGAAAAATATGTGATATATTCTTTCTTGCAAAGACAAATGTATTTTACACAAAAACAAAGGGGGCATATCATGAAAGAAGAACAAAATTTTTATATTATTGATAAAAGTGTCTTGCCTGGTGTTTTTTTAAAAGTAATGGAAGTAAAAAATTTATTGGAAAGCGGAAAAGAAAAGACAGTGCAAGACGCTGTTGCAAGGGTTGGTATCAGCAGAAGTGCCTTTTATAAATATAGAGACGCTATTTTTCCCCTTTATGAAAATACACGAGGTAAAACAGTTACCATTTCTATTAATTTAGACCATACACCGGGATTATTATCTTCTGTTTTAAATGGTGTAGCAATGTATGGCGCCAACATTTTGACAATCAATCAAACCATTCCAATCAATGGTATTGCAAATGTAACTTTAACCATAGAAACAAATGAACTAACAGGAGATTTATCTGGTCTGATAAAAAAAATAGAAGCAACAAAAGGAATACAATCATTAAAAATTATAGCGAGGGAGTGACAGAAATGGTATATATAGCAATATTAGGTTTTGGCACAGTAGGATCCGGTGTTTATGAAGTGATTACAAAAAATAAAGATGTTATTGCAAGAAAAGCAGGTGTCGATATTGCCATAAAATATGTTTTAGACAGTAAAGAATTTCCAAATCATGCTGTAAGTGAAGTATTGACTCATGATGTTAATGATATTTTAGAAGATGAGAGCATACAGGTAGTAGTAGAGGTAATGGGAGGTGTGGAAGTTCCCTATCAGTTTGTAAAAGCCGCTTTGGAAAGAGGAAAACATGTTGCCACGTCTAATAAAGCTCTTGTAGCGGCGCATGGACCGGAACTGCTTCGTATTGCAAAAGAAAAAAATGTAAACTTTCTATTTGAAGCAAGCGTTGGAGGAGGCATTCCTATATTGCGTTCCATGAATCGTTGCTTAACAGCAGATGTCATATTGGAAGTAATGGGAATATTAAATGGCACAACAAATTATATTCTGACAGAAATGACAGAAAAAGGGCTTGCCTTTGAAGACGTTTTAAAACAAGCGCAGGAACTGGGCTATGCAGAAAAAGACCCTACTGCTGATATAGAAGGATATGACGCTTGCCGTAAAATAGCCATTCTTTCCTCTCTTGCTTTTGGAAAGACGGCTGATTTTGAAGAAATTCCTACAGAAGGTATCACAAAAATTACAAAAACAGATATTTGTTATGCAAAAAGATGCAACTCTGTGATAAAATTAGTAGGTATCAGCAAAAAGACTTCGGAAGGTATTTCTGCTTCTGTAGAACCAATGCTTTTGCCAAAAGAACATCCTTTGGCAAATGTCAATGGAGCATTTAATGCTATATTAGTAAAAGGAAATATGGTAGGGGATTTGATGTTTTATGGCAGCGGCGCCGGCAGCCTTCCAACAGCTAGCGCAGTGGTATCAGATGTTGTAGCGGCAGTAAGACACCATCATATTCATGTGGATGTGGATTGGACGGCAGAAAAAATGGAAGTTTTGCCCAAAGACCATGTAGCTGTAAAAGCATTAGTACGTATTGTAGGAGGAGAAGAACAGCAGAAAAAAGCTCTTTTAGCATTTAAAGGAGGAAGTATTGTCACAATAGAAGAAGCAAAAGATGAATTTGCTGTCATTACAGCCGTAGAAACAGAAAAATCACTGGCAGATAAAATTGAACTGCTTTCTTGCGAAATGAAAGTACGCAATAGAATTAGAATGGAGGTAGCACAGCTATGATGCACATAAAAGTACCGGCTACATCTGCCAATATGGGACCTGGATTTGATAGTATTGGCATTGCTTTGGAATTATACAATCATTTATGGTTTGAGGAAATAGAAGAAGGAGTGGAAATTATTGTTAAACGAAAACAAGAAATTGAAATTCCTACAGATAAAAATAACCTCATATATAAAACAATGGTAGATTTTTTTGCACAAACAGGTAATGTTATGCCTGGTGTTAGGCTGATACAAGAAGATTATATTCCTATGATAAGAGGATTAGGAAGTAGCGCGGCTTGTATTGTAGCAGGGCTTTTGGCGGCAAATCATCTTTCGGGGCGTCATTATTGCAGAGAACAGTTAGCACAAATAGCGGCAAAAATTGAAGGACATCCGGATAATTCCAATCCTGCCTTTTTTGGCAGCATGGTAGTGGGAGCATTGGATCAAAATGAAATGCGCTATGTTCGTTTGGATTTGCCCAAAGAATTGGTTTTTGCCATTATGGTACCGGATTTTCCCGTTTCTACAGAAGCCTCCAGAAAAGTTTTGCCTGACAGATATACAAAAAAAGACGCTGTATTTAATGCTTCCAGAGCGGCTCTTTTGGTAGCGTCCATGTATACAGGCAAATATGAAAACCTTTCTATGGCTATGCAAGACCGCATTCATCAACCTTATAGAAACCAACTGATACCAAATATGGACAGAATATTTAAAGCTGCAAAAAACTATGGAGCATTGGCAACTTATTTAAGCGGCGCCGGCTCTACATTAATGGCTGTACTGACAGAAGAAAAAGCGGAAGAATTCCAGCAAAAAATGAAAGCCTATTTAAAAGCTATTCCTAATGAATGGGAATTGACATTGCTGAAACCTGATACAAAAGGTGCACAGCTCATTGCAGAATGACAGGAGGTATAATACATTGTTAATTGTACAAAAATTCGGCGGCAGTTCTGTTGCCAACAAAGAGCGTATTTTAAATGTAGCAAAAAGAATTATTGATACTTATAATGCAGGCAACGATGTAGTGGTTGTGCTTTCTGCACAAGGAGATACTACAGATGAATTGATTGAAAAAGCGCATCAAATCAATCCAAAAGCTTCTAAAAGAGAGATGGATATGCTTCTTTCTACAGGAGAACAGCAGTCTGTGGCATTGATGGCTATGGCAATCAATAGCATGGGAGCAAGAGCCATTTCGTTAAATGCAATGCAGGTGGGCATTGATACAACGTCTACATATGGCAATGCTCGTATTAAAACAATCAGCACAGGCAGAATTGAGCATGAATTAGACAGAAAAAATATTGTAATTGTGACAGGATTTCAAGGTGTGAATAAATATGACGATATTACAACATTGGGCAGAGGCGGGTCTGATACATCAGCAGTCGCATTGGCGGCCATACTGCATGCAGATTTATGTGAAATTTATACAGATGTAGACGGTGTTTATACAGCAGATCCAAGAGTAGTAAAAGATGCATGGAAGCTGGATGAAATCAGCTATGATGAAATGTTGGAGCTGGCGTCACTGGGAGCAAAAGTACTGCATAATCGTTCTGTTGAAATGGCAAAAAAATATAATGTAAAATTGATTGTGCGCTCCAGTATGTCACAGGCAGAAGGTACCATTGTTAAGGAGGAATGTAAAGTGGAGAGAATGCTCATCAGCGGGGTAGCGGCAGATAAAGATGTATCCAGAATTTCATTGGTAGGGATTAAAGATGAACCGGGAAAGGCTTTTGAAGTGTTTGCATTAATGGCAAGAGAAAAAATTAGCGTTGATATTATATTACAATCTATTGGAAGAGATGACACAAAAGATATCTCCTTTACAGTAGCTAAATCTGATTTAGACCAAACATTAAAAGTATTAGAAGAAAATAAAGAAAGATTGACTGCGCAAGAAATTGTACATGATGACCATATTGCAAAGCTTTCTGTTGTTGGCGCCGGAATGGCAACCAATCCCGGTGTTGCAGCATTATTTTTTGAAGCATTGTATGATGCCGGTGTGAATATTAGTATGATTTCTACGTCAGAAATTAAAATTTCTGTGTTGATTGATGAAAATGAAGTGACCGCTGCAATGAATTCTGTTCATGAAAAATTTAAAACAGCAACTGCAAGTATGAGAAAACTTTAAAAAAGGGGAACGTTCCCCTTTTTTTATTGTATAGAGAAAACCACGCGTTAGACACATGGTTCAAAAAAGCCTTCTGGCGTTGAGGTAGAAGTAAAAACTCCTTTTCACTATAATACAATTGCGGTCTGCCAACTGCAAGAAATAAAGTGAAAAGGAGGTCCGTATATGGGAATTACGGATATACATAGTTTATCGCATACAAAATGGAATTGCAAAT
>DVLQ01000163.1 GCA_018715395.1 Candidatus Coprocola pullicola
CCCTTAAAAGGGTCTTCCTATTCTTTTGTATTCAGCTTGTCTTCAATTTGATATTGTTTTTACTGTTCTCTGATATATTTTTGAATCGTTGCTGTATTTTACCCAATCGTACTCACATAATATCTTGTCGCCCAGAAATTCCTATTTCCGCATTTATACTTCAGATTTGCATGACCATTATTGCATATCATCACTACACTTTTTGCTTTTCAGTATACCATTGTGATACACTCATTTTTAGTACAATCTCTACCATAATATGGATAGGATCTGGCATCATGTGACCTTCAATCATTTCTACAACTTTCCATTTACATAAATCCTTAATTATCTTTTGGATATTGGCTCTCAACTCATAATAAATTATTTTTCTTCTATACTTTGGTGTAAATACGATATGATACTTGCATACTCATTTTGTGTGTGCTAAACTGTTTGCCATAAAAGCATCGTCCTTTCTTCTGTAAAATATTAAGGCTTGAACACCCTTATTTTACAACAAGGACGATGCTTTTTGCTTAAGCTTTCATCTCACCCACCGAGCAGGCGGTTGTCAAAGGCTGCTCTGCAGCCTTCGGCACTAAAGTAATAATAAAAACAGCCGCCAAAGGCGGCAGTTAAGGAAGTTGAACTTTTAAAGTGCTTACAAGCACTGGCGGTAAGAGTCTCTTCTGGAGGCAGAGCAAACTACCGGCTTAGCCGGTGGTTTTGATTTAGTCCATAACATCTTTCATGGTATAAAAACCGGCTTTTTGTCCTGCTAAAAATTTTGCGGCTTTTACAGCGCCTACTGCAAAAATATCTTTTGACATAGCTTTGTGGTTAAATTCTATTACTTCATCTCTACCGGCAAAAATAATGTCATGCTCTCCTACAATGGTACCGCCTCTGATGGCATGAATACCAATTTCTGTTTTTTCTCTTTTTTCTCTTTTTTGAGAACGGTCAAAAACATAGTGATGTTCTTCGGCAAGAGAAGACTTGATAGCGTCTGCAATGGCTAATGCTGTGCCGCTGGGAGCGTCAATTTTTTGGTTATGATGTTTTTCCACAATTTCAATATCAAAGCCTGCGTCAGAAAGCGTTTGAGCCGCTTTTTGCACAATGTTAATTAAAAGATTTACTCCTACAGACATATTTGCAGATTTTAAAATAGCTACTGACTGACTGGTCTGTTGTATTTTTTTGGTATCTTCTTCAGAAAGCCCCGTTGTGCAGATAACAGCGGGGATTTGTTTTTCTTTTGCAAATGCCAAAAGAGAGGAAATGGCGGAAGCAGTGGAAAAATCAATGATAACATCTGCTTTTACGGTGCACTCGGAAAGGCTTTTGAAAGTAGGAAAGCCTGCCTGAATTTCTCTTGGGTCAATACCTGCTGCAATTTGGCAAGAGGGGTCTTTTTCTACTACAGAGGCAACCACTTGTCCCATATGTCCTCCACAGCCATGGATTATAATATTTACCATTTTTTTTAACTCCTTTCAAAAAAGGTGCAGAAAATATACTGCACCTTTTATAAATGATATTTTTCAAAAATTATTATTTCAATAAACCATAGTTTTTCATTGCTGTTTTTAACTGTTCAATGTGTTCTGCTTCCATTTCACAAAGAGGCGCTTTGCAAGGACCAACGTCAAAGCCCATGAGATTTAATGCTGTTTTAACAGGAATAGGGTTGACTTCACAGAACAATGCGTTGATGAGTTCAATAGACTCCAATTGTAACTTGGCTGCGCCTTTTGTATCGCCGGAAAGGAATTTTTCCACCATATCATGTGTTTGTTTTGGGGCTACGTTTGCCAATACAGAAATCACGCCTTTTCCGCCTAATGAAAGAATAGGAATATTTTGGTCGTCATTTCCGGAATATAAATCAAAGTCAGGTCCGCAAAGAGCGGCAATTTCTGCAATGTTTGAGAAGTTTCCGCTTGCTTCTTTGATACCCACAATATTTTTTACTTTAGACAATTCATAACAAGTTTTTGGAGAAATGGACAAGCCTGTACGTCCAGGTACATTGTAAAGCAGTACAGGAATGTTAATGCTGTTTGCAATAGCTGTATAATGTTTAATTAAGCCTTTTTGTGTTGTTTTATTGTAGTATGGCGTTACAAGAAGTACACCGTCTACTCCAGTTGCTTCACAGCCTTTTGCCAATTCGATTGCATGAGCCGTATCATTACTGCCTGCGCCGGCAAGCACAACAGCGCGTTTTGCAACAGTTTCCACTGTAAAACGGACTGCGTCGATTTGTTCTTGGTCTGTCATAGTAGACGCTTCGCCGGTTGTGCCACAGATGATAATAGCGTCTGTGCCATTTTCTAATTGGAATTCAATGAGTTCTTTTAATACGGGATAATTTACGCTGCCATCAGCATGCATAGGTGTAACAATTGCAACACCAGAACCTGTAAATAAAGACATAAAAAACACCTCCAAAAATAATAAATAAAATATTTTTTAAAAACTTTGGATTAATAAAGTTTATTGCATCTTTTCAATGAGAACTTGAGCAATTTGAACTGCATTGGTTGCGGCTCCTTTTCTGATATTGTCGGCAACCACCCAAATGTTGACACCGTTTTCCACACTTTCGTCACGACGAATTCTGCCTACATAAACTTCATCATGCCCCGCCGCATGAATGGCAAGAGGATAAACATTGTTTTGAGGATCGTCTTCTAATACCACCCCGGGAGCATTTTTTAAGGTTTCAAATATTTCTGCCATTTCAAAAGGCTTTTCAAATTCGATGTTAATGGATTCGCTGTGACTGTCAAATACCGGAACGCGCACTGTTGTGGCTGTCACTTTTAAATCGGGACGATGCAGTATTTTTCTTGTTTCATTAATCATTTTTTCTTCTTCTTTTGTATAACCATTGTCTAAAAAAACATCAATATGTGGCAAGCAATTGTTTGCAATAGGGTGAGGGAATTTTTTGGGCTCTACGCCCTTTAAGCCGTCTTCCAAGTCTTTCCAGCCCGCTACACCAGCTCCGGAAACTGCTTGATATGTAGAATATACAACACGTTTGATTTTAAACTTGTCATCTAATGGTTTTAAGGCAACCATGGCTTGAATGGTAGAGCAGTTTGGATTTGCAATGATATTTTTGTGCCAGTTAATATCTTCAGGATTGACCTCAGGTACGATTAAAGGTACTTCTGGATCCATTCTCCATTGAGAGCTATTGTCTATTACAACACAGCCATGAGCCGCCGCAATAGGAGCGTATTTTGCACTGGTGCTGCCACCGGCGGAAAATAATGCAATATCAATGGGTTTGTCAAAGGAATGTTCGTTTAATTCTTCCACCACATAGTCTTTGCCATTAAATGTCAATGTGGAGCCGGCAGAACGACTGGAAGCCATAACATAAAAATTTTCGATAGGAAGCTGTCTTTCTTCTAATACTTTTAAAAATGTTCTGCCTACCATACCTGTTGCGCCGACTACTGCTAAATTTACTTTTTTCATTTGTCATTCACTCCTGATTCTTAAAATACTTTTGTATGATTTTTATAAAAAAAAAGCCGACTTGCGCCGGAAAGAATCAGCTATACCATGATAATACCCAATAGCAAAACTGATTGTTTGTAGCGCTCCACCTTTTCAAAAAAGATGACAGTCATACAGCTATTAACTGCACAACCAGAAGAAACATGATAAGGCAAGCTCCCTCTTCGGCACATTCCCCTTTTGACAAACTTCTTTTGCTCCTTATAGCATTGGCTTGTGTACTTTTGAAACATGCACCTCTACTTTTAAAATATTAAGTTAGTTAATAGTCTAACATGAAAGTGGCTTTGTGTCAAAGGTTTTTGAGAAAAAATTTGTAAATTTACATAGTTACAAAAAGATGGTGCAAAATAAAAAAGAAAAAAGCACAAAGAAGGGAGAAAAGCGTGATGCAAAAGAAAAAAGAGCTGACGGCAGAACAAAAAAAGCTTTGGCAATGAAATATGAAATTGCAGAAGAACTGGGGCTTTTAGAAAAAGTACAAAAAGTAGGTGGGAAAGGATTGATCAGTAGAGAGCGGTAAAATTGGAAGAATTATGGGAAAAAGAAAAAGGCACAAAGAAGGGAGAAAAGCATAATGCAAAAGAAAAAAGAGCTGACGGCAGAACAAAAAAAGCTTTGGCAATGAAATATGAAATTGCAGAAGAACTGGGGCTTTTAGAAAAAGTACAAAAAGTAGG
>DVLQ01000021.1 GCA_018715395.1 Candidatus Coprocola pullicola
CGAGAAACTTTTTCTTTTCCTTCCTTTTTAAATTGTCCTAATTTTTCCATTTCTCCTAAAAAACTATATTTTAATCTTTCTATTTCTTCTATAGTTTTTTCTGCTTTTCCTTCTTCTCTTTTTTGCAAACAAATTTCATATGCTTTATCATAAAAATTTTCCCACATTTTTAATATATTTTCTGCACTATAAAAATTGTGTCCCTTTTGTGAATTGAGTTGATACAAATCGTAATATCGCTTATCGTTTGCAAAAGATTGTATTATGTGACAAAATCCTTCTACATCTTTGGCTTTTGCATAATAATCAAATAATATATCATTATAAATATCCAAATCTCGCAATAATATTGGCTTTCCTACCGCCATAGCTTCCAATACTGTCATAGGAAACAATTCACTGAAAGAGGGTAAAAAAAACATATCTGCTATATTATAAATGCCATTCATATCTTCTCTGTCCACAATGCCTGTAAACAATACATTTTTAGGAGGATTTTCCATAGCTTTTTTTAATGTTTCATAGCCATCTGTCATAACCCCAAAAGAAAACCCTCCTGCCCATACAAACTGTATATCAGGCAATTTTTCCGCTGTTTGAATAAAATCCAAAACGCCTTTTCTTGTTTGTACTTGTCCGGCGCCTAATACCACAAAAGCATCTTCTAAAATATTCCATTTTTTGCGAAGAGCAATTTTCTCTTCTTGACACATTTTGTAAAAGCCTATATCAGAAACATAATTTGGAATATAGGTTACTTTTTCTTTTTTTATTCCATATTTTTCCAGCTCGTTTATAAAATATGGATTTACTGTTACAAGACTATCCATAGCATCATAAAAAGAAATAATATATTTATAAAAAATTTGCTTTGCTGATTTTGGCAATTCTAAACTTTCTTCTATTGTTTCAGGCAAAAAATGAACATATCCCACATTTGCATTTTTTTTCTTTTCCAAAGCTAAAGGAATCAAATATTCAGGATTAATAGTATGAAAATGTTGTATGTCACATCTTTTTATTGCATTGACATAAATTTCATATTTTCCCTGCAATCCTTCTTTCACAAGAGCAACCTGTTCTTCATACGCAGAACCAACTCCTTGCCCTTTTACAGCATCTGCTGAAGAAAGCATATTAATTGTTCTCATAATATAAAACACCTCCTATTTTTTAATATACGAAAAAAACAAAAGAAAACTTTTCTTGAAATTCAAATCATTTCAAATTAACAAAACTTTTATATTTATTAGCATTTTTTTATATTATTTAATAAAAATGATATTAATACTCTTATATCTTTATTTTTAACAATCTTTTTTATCTAAAAGAAAAATAGATTATCTATTTCTAACAAACTTTTTGTTTTCTTTCATTTTTGTTTTTATATTGTGATGTTTAAAGCAAATTTCGACATATTTCTTTTTTTTGTTACAATATTCGTCATAATAACTAATATTTTTATTTTTTATTTGTGAATATAGTATATTTACAATATATTTTATTGTTAAAAACAACAAAATATGATAAAATATTCTTTGAATTTTATCATAATTACGATTCTTTTACAGCAGTATTATTATTTTTATGGTTTTTACCATTTTTATATTTATTAGTATTAAAAAATATTTTACCATTATTTTTAACAAGGAGAATATTATGTATAGCAATCAATCTAATCTATTACAACAAAATATAACATCATACTCTAGCTATAACACGCCAATGTCTGTTTTTGAAAAATATTTTCAGTCATTGCCTTATCAATATAAACAAGAAGAGATTTGTTCTATAGAAATTTTAATAGATGAATCTCTTTCTATTCTTTCTACAGACGAATGCTTTATAAAAACATATTCAAAACAAAATATGTCTTATATTGCTTATATTATTGAAAAAGAAAGAGCCTCTGTAAAAAAAATAATTCTGTCGTCTGCTGTTGAAAAAAAACCTTTTTCTATCATACATACTACAGAAAAAAAAGAAAATAGTTTTTGTTTTGTTCATTTAAACGGTATTTTTATAAGAGAAGAAAACAGTAAATATGTCTATGCTTTACTACTGCTTCATATCCCAGTTCAAAAATATATCAAAATGCACCAAATAAACAAAAATACTCCTTTACTAAATCAATCCCTTTTATATAATCACAAAAATACCAACAACATTACTCCATTTTCTTTTTCAAAAAACCATGCACTTTATAAATCCATTTCTTTTTATTATGATACAGAAAAAGATATTGTTTATCTTACAAAAATAAAACAAACTTCTCCTTTTTCACCAAAATTTTATACATTTACCCTACAACAATTGAAAAAAACAAATTGGATTTATGATGATGACAAAGAACATTTATCTATTTTTTTAGAATATTGTAAAAACACATTTAACCAAACAATCCCTTTGCAAACACAAATCCGCATTTTGTCAGAAAATAAGACATATCAATGGTTTTTTATTTTGCTTTATCCTCTTTGGCTGCTTGAAAATACAAACTATATTTTTGGAACAATCACACCCCTTTCTTTTCCAAAGAAAAAAGAGCAAATCGATTCTCTAACAGGGCTTTACAAGCGTGCTGTTTTTGAAGAATATGTGCAGTCTTCTTTATATCATCCCTTAACAAAACAAGCCGCCTTTATTTTAATTGAGCTTTCTAATTTAGACAAAATTTGCAAAGCCGTAGGAAAACCTCTTAAAAACATGGCTTTACAAGATATTGTAAAAAATATAAAACTTCATTTTAGGCAAACAGATTTATTATCAAAATACAACCATAACACCATTGCTATTTATCTTCCTAACATGACTTCAAAAATTGCTTTAGAAAAAAAATTAGACGCTATGAAATTTATATTTGATACTCCCTATGGCAATGCTCAAAAAGATTATACTACAATTGGCTATACTGGTATTTCATTATACCCTGAAAACGGAACCTCTTATAAATCTTTATTGGATTGTGCTTCTAAAGCGCTGCAAAAAGCACAGGAAAATACAAAAAACCGCTTTTTATTTTATGAAAAAACTTTTTTATGACCTTATAACATTTTACTAAAAAAGGTTAGAGAAAAATTACTCTAACCTTTTAAAATAAAATCATTTTTCTTGAAATTTTTCGGTCCATTTTTTAATTTCTTCCAGTTCTTCTTTGCTCACATCATTATCTCCTGTAAATGCAAACAAAAAATGGGATAAAGAATTGGAAAAATGTGTTTTTAAAAATTTCTTAGCAGCATTTTTTGTAAACTCTTCCTTTTCTACAAGAGGATAGTAATAGTATGCAAGCCCTCTCTTTTCAATTGCAACCACTTGCTTTTCTTCCATTCTTTTTAAAAATGTGGTTACTGTTCTATGTGCCCATTGTACATCTTGTTTTTTTAATTCTGCAATAATCCCTGCTATACTAATGGGCTCTCCTGCCTGCCATATAATTTGTAATATTTTTAATTCTGATTCTGAAACCTTTTTCATTTGTCCCACACCATCTCACTCCATTTCAGTCAATAAGCATAAATTCTATATATAATAGCATCTTTCAGCATTAAAACACAACTGTCAAAAGCATTTTAAACCGTTGCTGTCCATAAACAGCATGAGGGATATTTGCCGGCATAACAATTGTTTCTCCTTCTTTTACTAAAAATTCAACGCCATCAATGGTTATTTTTGCAATTCCCTCCAAAACAGTCACCATAGCATCTCCTTCAGAAGAATGTGTACTAATTTCCTCTCCCTTTTCAAATGCAAACAGTGTTAAACTTACTGCTTGATTTTGTATCAATGTTTTACTGACAATTTGTTCATCCTGATATTGTATCTGCTCTTTGAGCACAAGCACTTCTTTTTTTTGAATATTTTTTAAAATTCCATTCATCTTCGTCCTCCTCCTTTCCTATTTTTATTTTCATATGAAATGAATATAATGTCAATATATTTTATCATTATTCCTTCTATATATAAAGCTTTTGCTATGGTTTATCTAACTTCCCATATATAAATATAGTATTTTTGAGTAAAAACAAAATAAAATTTCTTCATATTTTCGAAACATTGTTTAATCATAGCTTTTTATATCCATGTTTATTTCTATCATAAAACCGTCTATTTACTTATCTTTTCTCTGTACTACATATTTAATACATACAAAAAAGAGCTTTAAACTTATATTTTTCTTCCATCACTCTAAATATAAAATCATATTAGTAAGTCTTTCTTCTTATGCATAAATTCTTTCAACCGTTTTAGGTACAGCATTACTAAATTTTTGATAAAAAATACAGGTATTCCTGCATTTTTTCCTTCAATGATACCACTTTGAAAATCCTCCAATATCAAACAATGTTGTTTTGACATTTTTAATTCATCCATAGGTTTTAAAAAATATCAGCAAAAAACCTTCCTTTTTTGATGTCATCTTTACAAACAAATAAAAAAATATTTCAAAACTCCTATTTTATTTCAAACTAAATTTATATATTTTCCGGTACTTCCTAGAGCCAATATGATTTTTATATCTTAAATAATTCAACAATTTCCATAATTGGGCTTTAATAGAAATTTATTTTTAAAAGACATTTGAAATATAGCTTACACGGGAATTATTCTCTCAACATATTTTTAGATTCTGTTATGTTAAAATGATACCTTTAACATCCCTTTATTGAAAATATAATAAAACTAACTAAAGCACTCTTTCTCCTAAAAAAAACTGTTTCTATGCATAAATATAAAAATTACTTTTAAAAATTTTGAACTGAACCCAAAAAGTTAGACAATATTTTCAAATAAAAATTATTCAAGAAGCTAGAAGGGCTTGTTGTCTGTGAATTGCAGGCGGCAAGCCCTTTAGCTCTCCTTTGATTCGGTGGTTATTATAATAATCCAAATATTCCACCAGTTCCCGCTTGAAGTGTTCCATAGATTGGAACTCTTGAAGATAGGGAAGTTCACTCTTGAGCAGTCCAAAGAAATTCTCCATGACAGCATTGTCCGAGCAATTACCTTTTCGGCTCATACTCTGACGGATGTCTTTTTGTTTGAGCATTTGGCGATAACACTTGTTTTGGTATTGCCCTCCTTGATCTGAATGAAGAATCAGATTAGTTCCATTTGGTATAGTTTGAAAAGCTTTGCCCAACATACTTGTTACTATTTTTAGAACAGGACGTTCCGAAATGGTATAGCTTATCAAATAACTGCTGTGTAAATCCGGGATGGCAGATAGATACAGCTTTTGCCCAAACAGACTGAACTCTGTAACATCTGTTACCCACTTCTGATTTGGTTTTTCTGCATAGAAATCCCGTTGCAGCAGATTTGGCGCAATCTTGCCTGCTTCTTCCTTGTAAGAACGATATTTTTTGATTCTGACACGGCAAACCAGACCCGGCTGCTTCATAAGTTGCCGAACCGTCTTATGATTCAAGCAAAACCCACCATTTCGTAATTCTGCCGTCATACGTCGATAGCCATATCGACCTTTGTTTCATGGTAGATCGTCGTGATCTCTTCTTTGGCTATTTTATACTTGTCTGAACTGCCTATCCGCTTTAAATGATAGTAGAAGGTTGCACGAGGCAGTTGAGCGATTTCGAGCAGAAGGGACAGTAAAAATTCTTGCCTCAGTTTTTGAACTACCTGCGTTTTCTGTGCTGGCGTCGCTCCTCTTCCAAAACCAAGGCTTGCAAATTTTTTAGATAAGCATTTTCCGCGCGTAACCGCTGATTTTCTGCAATTAAATCTTCTTCAACCTCTTTAGGCTGCTTTGCTGAATGTCCTGTGTTTTTACGCCTCCGGCGTTCTAGCGCTAAACCCTCCGGACCTTCTTCAAGGTAGATTCGTACCCAACGATTCATAATGCCTAGACAGTTTATGTCAAACTGTCTCATCGTTTTACTTAGACTCAGACCTTCTTCCCGCATCGTTTCTACCACCAGTTGCTTAAATTCTGGTGTATATCGTTTATTTGGTACTTCTTTTGGCATAAAAAATCACCCCATTTGTTATTTAGTATATCATACTGTCTAACAAATGAGGTGCAGTTCAAAGCGTTACAAATATCCATTTTTTATTTCTTCTTTTGCAGGAATCTATAAGAAGTAAAAAAATGCCGGAAACAGTAGAAAAAGAGAGTAATATTGCTAAAAAAATATGCACATTTACAACCTATTTTCATAAAAACAGTTTAAATAAAAATCATTCTATATGCTATTTTTTAAAATAAAACGCATAACTTGCTCGTATCATAACTAAATTCTGTTATCTATGTAGGAAAACAAAAATTTTAAAAAAAGGCTTGTAATAACATAAATAATGCTATATAATTAAAAGTTGTTTGTATTGATAAACAACAAAAGCATATTGCTTTTTACATAAAGTCAATAGCATAAAGAGATGTTCCTTGCATAACCATCTCAAAAATAAAAAACAGGGAGGAAAAAGAAGTATGAAACAAACATTAGAATGCAATGCTTTGACAAAAAAGAAAATTACTCCAAGAGCGATTGCTTTTACAGGCATTATTGCAGCGGTATATGCTGTGACAACGCTTGCTATTGCACCGCTAAGCTTTGGAGCAATACAGCTTCGCTTTTCGGAGGTTTTGGTATTATTGGCATTTATTGATGCAGGATTTGCACCAGGGTTGATATTGGGCTGTATCATAGCAAATGCTTTTAGCCCTATGGGTATGGTAGATGTGGTTTTTGGCACAGCCTGCACTACGGCAGCATTGATTGGCATTACAAAATCAAAAAATTTGTTTGTAGCAACGCTTTGGCCAACGATTTGTAATGCTTTTATTGGTGTAGAGCTATATTTTGTATTGGGAATGCCTTTACTTTTTTCTATGGCGACGGTAGCATTGGGAGAATTTGCTGTTGTAACCTGTATTGGTTATCCTTTGTTTAAAAAGATACTAAGCCATGAAAAATTGGTAGAACAGTTAAAAATAAAAAAACAATGATGAATAAAGCAGTGAACTGCACCCCATTTGTTAGACAGTATGATATACTGAATAACAAGTGGGGTGATTTTTATGCCAAAAGGAGTACCAAATAAACGATATACACCAGAATTCAAGCAACTGGTGGTAGAAACGATGCGG
>DVLQ01000164.1 GCA_018715395.1 Candidatus Coprocola pullicola
GAAAAGAAAATATACTTGAGAGCAGAATTTTTAGAAATTTGTTCTAGTAAATGCAAGGCTATAACGGATGCAAAAGGTAGGAAAACAGACAATGCTGCATAATACAATACTTTGATGGCAATCCTATCCTTTAAGGAGGAATGCACATGAGAATACCTAAACATATCGGAGTGATACCCGATGGAAACAGACGATGGGCAGTAGAACATGGTATGGAAAAAAAAGAAGGATATGAAAAGGGGTTGCATCCTGGTCTTGCCCTTTTTAAAAAATGCAGAAATATGGGAGTGAAAGAAATAACCTATTATGGTTTTACTGCTGATAATACAAAAAGACCCAAGGAACAGACAATTGCTTTTACAAAAGCATGTGTAGAAGCAGTGCAGATGTTATCTCAGGAGGATGCGGAACTGCTTGTGTTGGGAAATACCAAGTCGGATATGTTTCCCAAGCAACTTCTACCCTATACAGAGAGAAAAGTTTTTGGAAAGGGTGGAACAAAAATAAATTTTTTAGTAAATTATAGCTGGCAATGGGATTTGGGGTATGGAAAACAAACCCATAACATACTGCACTCCGATGATGTGTCCAGAATTGATTTGCTTATAAGATGGGGTGGAAGAAAACGTCTGTCTGGGTTTTTACCAGTACAGTCTGTATATTCAGATTTTTATTTTATAGATGAGTATTGGCCCGATTTTTCTCCAAAGCACATAGACGAGGCTGTAAATTGGTATAGTAAACAGGAGATAACGTTAGGAGGCTGAAAAAAACATTACTTAGCTAACAGACAACGATATTGAATCATATGCATAAGCTAAATGAAAAGGGACTTTGTTTGGGCAAAAATGTGGAATGATATTGTAATTAGTTTGTAGTTTTATGCAAAAATAAAATATCCTATCAGGCAGTTTTGAGGGACGAATTCCGTCCTTTTTTTCATACTGTTTTACTGATAAGTATAAAAAGAAAAGAAAAACATCATAAGAAGTAAAGAAAACAAAGGATTGTTTATAACCCTTGGTCAAAAACCCATTTGATAGAAATCTTTGAAGAGTAGACAAAAGTATGAATAGTTTGTTCTGTTGGTATAAATGTTTTGAAAGCGGCTGTTTTTTGTCGAAAGTAAATTTCCACTGAGGATTTTAGTTGGGAAACGCTTTGTTTCCCAAATTTTTCCTCTATACTGCATTTATAAAATATTGATTATCTGTACTCCTTTTTTAGTTTTTGAAAGTAAATTTTTACAAAAGCAACAATAATATGGTAATTACATATTCTTTATTGGTAAAAAATACATCTGTATAAAATAAAAACAGTAAGAAAAATGATACAAACTACAAAAGAATTAATACGATTAAGTTGTTTACCATAAAATAAATTTGAGTCTTACCTCTTTCTGAACACAAAGATATTCCCCAATGCTGTGTCATTCAAAGCAGTATTTACATCTATAAACCATGCTGTTGGAAAAAAACTCTGTAACGATATTTCTCTCATCTTTGGTAAATACCTTTATTATTTTTTCTTTAGTAGACTTTTATTCAATATGAAGATTTTTTTATCTATATTAAACATTGTGTTGAATTTAAATTTTTTCAGCCAAGGCAGCCGCCAATCGTCTGTTTGTTTAATATCGCCTGTATTGAATACACCAGAAATGAGTACTTCACCTGGCATATGTCATTTCATAAGAACAGGTGAGGATTCCGTGAACTTTTATTCAATATGAAGATTTTTTTATCTATATTAAACATTGTGTTGAATTTAAATTTTTTCAGCCAAGGCAGCCGCCAATCGTCTGTTTGTTTAATATCACCTGTATTGAATACACCAGAAATGAATACTTCACCTGCCATATGTTATTTCATAAGAACAGGTGAGGATTCCACAGAAATCCTCACTCTGTCCAGAACCGACATATCCTCTATTAAAAAAAGTGGTTTTGGAATATGCTCTACAAAAACTCGGTTAACGATACTATAATTTAAAAACTATCCGAATAGAGTGGGAACTTCCAGCTGAAAAATCGGATTTTAGACAGAAGTTTTCTCCAATGGTTTCTCAGTTGCAAATGGTTTCGACATTATGGCATATCAAATCCGAAATGGAACAGTCAGTATAAATGCATATCTATTCATTTTATAGCTTAGCTTTCCCTGATGATTCTTTATTTCTTTTCAATGGTATTGGAATTCTGATTATATGCTTTGGCTATGCACTTCCATTTGCCGTTGATTTTCAATAGAAGCAGTACATCTGTAAAATCAATACGATTGTCTCATCCCTGTTCAAGAACACGAACAACAGCCAGTGTTTCCTCCAACAGCAGAACATCCATACGAGCCTTAAAATTGTCTCCGCTTGGCACAGTATCCACATTATGGTAAAATTGATCGATAGAGCCATGCTCCAGCTCGCCGTCAAAGTAGCCAAACAATACAGCCTCATCAATAAAAAGTTCTTTTGCATACTTACTGTTGCCTTCTGCAAGGCTTTTAACAAATTTCATTGGGGCTTCTTCCACAGCCTGATATTCTTTTAATTCTGCTCTCAAAAATAATTGTAAGTGCCGGTATTCATGTTCAGACAGTCATATCCATAAGATTCCAGCAGTTTTGCAATCTAAATTCCTTCTTCTAAAGTATGCTTGGCTTCTTTTTCACCCATGAGCGTTGCTGTTTCAAAATCTTTCATAAAGGTTTTCAGTCCGAACCACATACTAGCAGAGTAACTACTGACACATTTCTGATTGATTCCCTTCAAAATTTCCTTTATGGCACGCAGGTGCTTTTCCAGATTACCGCCATATTCGTCAGTATGGTGATTATCATGGAAAGAGCAAACTAATCCAGCAGATAAGTGAATGGAATGTACGTCCGCACCGAAAAAATTGGAATCCTTTACCATTTTCGCCACCTTAATGACAGACTTAATTTTTGATTTAATCTGGTCATAGCTCAATTCTCGTGAAACTTCTCCCCCATGACGAAATACATGAACAGAAGAGCAGGCTGGAAGATTTAGATAATTACGACTTAGATCTCCACAGTGTTCTGTGTAAAAATTTTTGTTTCATAGGCGTTCGCTCGCTCGTTCAATTCTGTTGCGGTCATTTTGAAAGCATCTGGATTTTGTAGAATGGCTGGTTCAATGCCTGTATAAGGATTAACTGTACAGTCTGCAGCCAATGTGCCAGTAAAAATCAATCCAAACCCGCCTTTGACCCGTTCTACCAAATACTGTATGGTTTCATCTTTCATCCCATTGTTGGGAAGGTGATGTTGTCCCCCTCCAACGGGAGCCATGCAAAAACGATTTTTAATTGTTAGGCTGCCGATTTAAAATGGCTTGATCAATATTGATAACTCTGCATGAGAACCCCTCCTTTTCCTTCGAGATTGACTTCTCTGATTACTGATATTATAATCATAGCAAGAATAAAATAAAAAATGAGTATGCACATTTAAGTATAATATTTTATAAATATATTAGTACTTATCAAAAAGAGAGTGTAAAATGAGTAAGAGATGTATATCGAACGAATGTCTGAGTTCAACTAGATTCAGTTATACAATGTCATTGATTAACGGAAAATACAAAATGACCATATTATATACTTTAATGGAGTTCGAGGTAGTTTCATTCAATGAAATGAAAAAATATATCGGCGAAATCTCCTACAAAACTTTAAGTTTCACATTAAAAGAATTGGAAGTCAACCAACTTTCATAGGGAAGAATATCCACAGATTCCGCCTAAAGTAGAGTATAGTTTGACTGAGAGAGGAAAATCATTAATTCCTGTTTTAGATGGTATGTGCGAATAGGAAGACAAAAATAGAGTGTAATTGAGCTGCATTACAAATATAAAAGAATAAGTTTTTCTGTATCTAAATCGACAGTTCATAATATTTATGATTTAGTCAATATTGTTTTCCTACAAACTATGGCAGAAGAAATGCCAAAATAGTTTGAAGAAATTTAGAATAAGTTGAGTATTAAAATGAATTATGATTGTCAATACGAAGCTGAACAGCGATTTTGGGTATCAACGTTGAAATAACCTGTATTATCCAAAAAGGGTATCGGATGTTGGCTCTCATGGTTTTACTTTATATTGAAAAATGAAAGCTGAGCAGTGATTTTTGGTATTAACGTTGAAATAGCCTGCATATTATCCAAAAAGGGGATCAGATGTTGGCTCTCATGGTTTTACTTTATATTGAAAAATTAGAAAAGAATGTTAAAGCGTTATGATACTTTGTTCGTATTGTTTTTATTGGTGAATATGTAATATAAACCAATCATAGAGAAACAGAACATTTCCTGTATAGATTCTGGTATCGAAATAAATATAGTACAAATTGAAAATGAATAAGCCATGAAATAAAGAATTTAAGAAAAATGCTAGTAGATATTTTCCTGACGATACTAATATCAGTTTAAAAAAGGAGGCTTTAAAACTTGGCATTGTTTAGCCTGTAGGTCAGGATTAGATTTCGATAATGATATCAAATAGAGTCCACATTTTAAAAAGAACGGGCAGATATGTAGAATGTTGAAATCTTAAAAAATCCATATCAATTCAAATACAGAATATGGGGTTAATGTTTTGATGTTGGCTGAAGACGTCGGATATTTTCTGTCTTTTTTAAAAGGAAACGAGGACGAAAAAAAGTACAATCTTACAGCAGATATTTGACAGTACATCAAAAAAACAATTCCACAAAGATTATATTTGTGGATTAAGTAAATTTATAAGCAATCAAAACAGAATTATGGCGCATCAAAGATGACAGAACACCTTGGCAGAGAAGATAAAACTATCAGCCAAAGAACTGTTGAAAAATATAGCAGAAACATAAGAATTAAAAAAACATATATTGCAACAGCTTAATGTTGTAGAATGTATAGATATGATTCGGTTACAATAAGGTTTTATATATTTAGTCGGTATTATGGAGCGATATTTTTGTAAAATAATTTTTTGCTTATTCAGTTAAAGACTGAAAACAAAGGGGACGGTAGAAAAAACAAAAAAGAAAGATTCCTAATTCATTGAATCTGCATAGTAATCGAAGAATAAATACATATCTAAAGCGGCAGAAGGATTCTATTTACTGAATAGAAGGCTTTCCTGCATTGATGGCGATGAGGCATGAATATATAGAAACTTTTTATAATACTGTAAGGATAAACAAATATGTCATCAGATGAATGTGAAAAAAGAACAGCATGAATATAGAGATTTGTGTGGGTTAATATCAGCGGTGGATTTTAAGCGGTACTTTTTTTGAGATCCGATAAATATTCTTTCTAAAATGAGTTTTTCACAGATGATTTTTTGCCTCATTGTAAGGGCAGAAATATTATGTTTTTGAGTTTGGATGTACTTTGGAAGTATTACAGATAGACATTGGTGTGCAAAATTAGATATCAGTATCTTTGCAGAGAGCATGAAAATGTATAAAAAATAGGATTTTATAATAGAGAAATCGCAAATTGTGCATGGAAAGCAAATAGGTATAAGATCAATGATATCATTATATATTAAGAAGGATAGGTTTTTTTAAATTCTTTATAGTATTGTCATTGAATTTCAGTGATGCTTATGAGTAATATATTTGTAAGCAGTGAAAAATAAATTTAGGATTAAAAACAAATGGGTGAGATTGAAAAATAATGGTATATTTAGAAAAAAATAGTTAGCTTTTTTATTGGTGTGTGAGGATTGTTTTCACAAATATAGAATCTAGGCAAATCATTTATTTTTGATTACTGCTTTACAAAAAGGCGAAATAATGTTTGCAAAAATGGAGATAATTTTGTTAATCTATAAAATAAAAGGAGTGAAAAACAATCAATGATAGAATCTGATACAATAAAACTGTTGCGAGAATGCCATGCTGGTATTAAAATGGGTGTTGCAGCTATTGATGATGTTGTGGATTGTGTACACGATGAAACACTTCGAAAGTGTCTTACTCATTGTAAAGACGAACACAATAAACTGAAAGAAGAAATTCAGATTCTTTTAGATAAATATCATGATGATGGAAAAGAATCCAATCCGATAGCAAAAAGTATGTCATGAATAAAAACAAATGTAAAACTGGTTATGGATGAATCAGATGAAACCATCGCCGATTTAATGACAGATGGTTGTAATATTGGAATAAAATCTCTTGACAAATATCTAAACCAATATAAAGCTACCGACGAGAAAACCAAGAACATCACCAAACAGCTGATAAATATCGAATAAAAACTTGCCGTTGATATCCGACGTTTTTTATAAGCATAAAATAAAACAGCCATTGAAAGCCAAATCTGTCTACAAAGATGGGTATCAATGGTTGTTTTTTGTTACTTTGATATCTATAGATAAATAGTTTTTGGTTCTTTTTTTAATTTAATAGATAGATGGAAAAGTTTAAATAGCCTGCAAAGGTTACCCATAGCAAATATGGAAACATCAGATATCCCGCGGGTTTTGATATTTGATAGAACAAAATGGTTGTTTTGAGAATCAGCAGCCACAACAGAACAAGCCAGATAAATGCAAATAGGTATAGCCCTAAATTGAAAAAGATAATCGACCAGAAAAAGTTAAATACAAGCTGAATAACATATACAGTCAGAGCGGTACGGTTTGGCTTTTCGGACATGAGCGCCAGATACGATGCAATTCCCATAAGGATATACAATACTGTCCAAACTACAGGAAACAACCAGCTTGGCGGAGCCAGATCTGGTTTGTTAATTGATTGGAAGGTTTGCATGCTGTTTTGTGTCAAAAGCGCAGATAAGCTGCCTACTGCAAGCGGTATAGCAAGACAGATAATTAGAGTTTTCCATTGAATTTTCAAAAAATCACCCCTTACTACCATTATGATTAGATTTTACTTTTTATTCGATGTTATTTGAACTGGCAAAACAGAAATGTAATGTATTTTAGAAGTAGTCCAAAAAGTTTCTTATTAGGAGAGAGCAGAAACCCATAGAAGTCAATCATTTAATGATAGGTGCATTTTTTGGAGTCAGGGGACAAAATTTAACGTCTTCTGCCAAAAACTACTAGTGTGTATTAAGATTGGCAGAAGTTTGTATTTGAACATATTTAATAATATTGAGATTGAAAAAAGCTTGTATTTGAATATATTCAATATTATTAAGATTGGCAGAATATTGTGTTTGAGTATATGCAAGTGTATTGTCATTAACACAATAGTGTATTTTGATCTTCTATAGCTTCTGTCACTTTAACTACATCCTGTTAAAGTGTGAAAATATGTTGTTTTATTCGTACAAAACATTTCAAAGATATCTTTTAGTAATACCTCTTATATTTCTTCATTTATGATAAAATATTCATTTATTTAGTATTTTTATAAAAATACATAAAGTTTTTGAATGCTTTATAAACTTTTTGTTCTAAAGAAAGTTTATTGAATCCTCCTCTTTTATATAATTCTCGTAATTTGTCTGCACATATTTTAATGGATTGATAAGATATGGAACATAGTTTCGTGATTTCTTCAGTCGTTTGAGTAGGTAGCGAGGCTAATACGGCTGCCCAAATAAGTAAATCCCTAGCAAAAATATTAGTATGAGTTTGCGCTGTATTTGTTTAATTATCTAATTGTGAGTTTCTGTAATGGATTTTATTTAGATTGTGATTTAATAGAGTGTGTCTTAACTTATGTGATAATGTGAACTTATGCTTATTTCAATTTTTAATGGTATCATTGATAAAGATTTCCTTTTAGATTGATTATTGACGATAAAATCATCGCCTGATAATACATCTTTTTGAAAAAACTGCGTCATATTTGATTTGGAACATAACATAATTCTAATTTGATAAGTATCTGCAATAGTACCTAAATCAATAGGAAGTTCTTTTATATTATAATATTTCAATCATGTTTTTGTTTTCTAATCTTTATTTATAGCAATTTTATAGTATTGATATATTTTACAATTCTCCTAAATTTTGTTTTAAGAAGATTGTAAAAAATTGTGGAAAAGCAATTTTTATGAAATGAACGAAAATGAGAATATTTCTCTATGTGAGAGGTTGTTTGCCATTTTTTCTAATTTATTGATCTGTTTTTTGTTATTGTAATGTTACCACTACGAGCAGCCAATTCAATGTATTCTTACTAATTTTGAACAGTTGTTTTATTGTATTTATACGTAGAGTTTTATAAGTTTAATAATTCTTTTATTTGATGTTAAAATTCAAGATTTTATTTTTTATTTAAACGTATCTAAAGCTGATTTTGCATTTAAAGAAACGTTGATTATTTTTGTAAATCTGTACCAAATAGATAATCAGCATCAATATTTAACATATCTACAATTTTTTTTAATTTTAGAAATATCTGATTCTTCATTTCTTTTTCCTGTCCGGCTAAGGTCGATTTTGCTATACCGATTCAATAAGAAAATTGTTTTTGAGTATATCCCTTTTATTTTTGTGCTAGAGCAAGTCTTTGGTCAAAACTCATAATACAAATCTCCTGATTTTAATATTTGAAATATTTTTGGGATTTCATGAAAACTTTTAGAAAAAATTTTTATATGAAATAAAAAGGCAGTAGTGATAGAAATTTCAAAAAAGTATCTTTTTGGAAACCGTCCAATGGTATCATTGTGGAAACCATACCACTTGAAAGTGCGTACTTTTCTAATTCTTTTTTTTCGATTATGATGAACTTGTAGAAAGGAAATAGAACAAAAAAATATATGCAATGTTTTTAAGGAGGAAAAGAAAATGAAAAAGAACACTGCTATTTTAACAGCTGCATTGCTTAGTGCCTTCACAACAAGCACAGTGTTTGCTGACACAACAACCGAATTTCGAAAGGCAGTTGAAGAAAAGGGCGGAACCGTTACATGGAACAGCCACAACAGAAGTGTGATGGCAGAATTGAATGGAAAAAATATCAGCTTCATTGTTGGAAGTGGAAGAGTGATCGTTGATGGACAGGAAGTAAACGCAGAAACGAGGATTGTAAATAACAGAACAATGATTTCAACAGGATTCATTAATCAGTATGTTACAGGAAATAACCAAGAAGCAGAAATGAGTAATTCACAAAAAGCCCTTGCGTTAATTAATAGTTTTGCAAGCGGTGACACTTCAGTAGCAGATAATTTAATGGCGGAAGGATATATTCAGCATAATCTTGCATATGGTACCGGAAGAGAAGCCTTCAAAGATTCTATCCGCTATCTTGCTTCTGCACCAACAAAAACAACTGTAGAAAATATACGCGTTTTTGAAGATGAGGATTATGTATTTCTTCAAACAGTTTACAATTTTGCCGGAGCAGGAGAACAGGTAGCTTTTGATATCTTTCGATTTGATGAAAATGGACAAATTGCAGAACATTGGGATAACCTTGCTGCCTTGGCTGAGCCAAATCCTTCCGGACATACACAGATTGACGGTACAATGGAGTTAAAAGATTTGGATAAAACAGAAGAAAACAGAGCTCTCGTAAAAAACTTTCTTTATGATGTCATGCAGGGAAATCATCTTGAAAAAACACCAGAATACTTTAATGGCGATACTTACATTCAACATAATACAGGTATTGCAGATGGCGTTTCTGGATTGAATGAAGCTTTGGCAGCCCTTGCCGAACAGGGAATAGAAATGATTTATGATGAGATACATATGGTTCTTGCGCAAGGCAACTATGTATTGACAGTTAGTGAAGGTACTTTCGGAGGAGTACCTACAAGCTATTATGATCTTTGGAGAGTTGAAGACGGTAAAATCGCTGAACACTGGGATGTTATGGAGACCATTGCAGATCCTTCCACATGGGCAAATGAAAACGGTAAATTTTAATTTGATTTTTAGGAGGTAAAGAATATGAAAGAAGTTGTAGAATTTTTACAAGCAAATCCGGTACAGTATCTTGCTACTGTTGGCAGAGATGAAAAGGCAAAATGCAGACCATTTATGTTCTGCTTTGAGAAAGAAGGAAAATTATGGTTTTGTACCAATCATACAAAAGAAGTATATAAAGATATGCAGGAAAATCCATATATTGAGATTTCAGTTTCCAGTCCTGAATATGCATGGATCAGACTCAGCGGCAAGGCAGTATTTGAAAACAACATAGAAGTCAAAGAAGGTTGTATGACAAATCCTATTGTAAAAGGACAGTACCAGACGGCGGATAACCCCATTTTTGAAGTTTTTTATCTAGAAGAGGCAAAAGCGGTGATTGCAGATTTTTCCGGTAATCCGCCAAAAACATATCAGTGTTGATTCTAAGCAAGGGCAGTATAGTAACTATACTGCCCTGCTAGAATAAATGAGGAAATGAAAAATGAATGAAATAACAGAAAAAAACCTGCCCAAGTGTCCTGTTGAAACAACAATGCTATTTCTAAAAGACAGAGATAACATACTGTTACTGGGATATATCTTATTAGGCGTCTTGGAAAGTGATGAATTGAAAAAAATGACAAAAATGCCGGAAAGCACATATCAAATCACTTTGGATACTTTATTTAGAAATGGTTTCATTATTTATGAGAGAGGTATTTTGCCTACTGAATTGGGGAGAAGTTTGAAACCTATTATTTTGGCAATGGCAAACTGGGGAGAAAAATATAAAACACAGCAGAAGATTTGACTGCTGTGTTTTCCTCATTGTGTGCTTTAGATTAACAAAACTCCTAGCTCTACTAAGGGTAAACAAAATATTTTAGTATATAAAACTTCCTAATAATAATTTTAGAATGAGGGTTTGCGACTGCATTACGAAAACAAAATTAGGAGGTGTTAAAGATGAAAAATGAAATAAAAGGTATTGCACATTCCAAATATAGACGCCAATATCACATAATATTTGCACCAAAATACAGAAGAAAAGCGATATATAAACAATGAAGAGCAGATATAGGGCAAATCATTAGAAAATTATGTAAAGAAAAAAAGATTGAAATCATTGGGGCACAAGCATGTCCAGATCATATCCATATTTTAGTTAGTATACCACTATATCTGAGTGTAGCACAGCAGCATAAGAGAGCATTGATGATATTTGACAGGCATACAAATTTAAATATGGAAGAAGAAATTTCTGGGCAAGAAGATATTTTGTCGATACAGTAGGACCAAATGAAAAGACGATAAATATATAAAAAATCAGTTGTAAGAAAATGATATGACAGGTCAAATCTCATGAAAATGGTAACACAGATCTGTTTACCAGTAGCAAAGGCGAATAAGGCAAAACAGACAGCCACTTTTCGTGACCGCCTGTCATTGTAATGTAGTGACAAATTTTCGATATTCCCTTTTAAGGAATCAGCATGCAATGCACCTTATAGGGATTGTTCAAACCACTAGTTTACTAGTGGTTTTGATTATTACTTTAGTACCAAAGGCTGCGGAGCAGCCTTTAACAACCGCCCGCTCTGCGGGTGAGATGAAAGCTTAAGCAAAAAGCATCGTCCTTGTTGTAAAATAAT
>DVLQ01000165.1 GCA_018715395.1 Candidatus Coprocola pullicola
TCTGTTTTTAATCTTGGTAAAATAACTTGTGCTTCAGGATCCCCAAAACGTGCATTATATTCAATTACTTTTATACCATTTTTGGTATACATTAATCCAAAATAAATAATTCCAACAAAAGGTCTTCCTTCCTTTGCCATAGCGTCCACTGTTGGTTGAAAAATGGTTTTCATACAATTTTCTGCCATTTCTTTTGTATAAAATTTACTAGGTGAAAAGGTTCCCATACCACCTGTATTCAATCCTTTATCATTATCCAACGCTCTTTTATGGTCTTGTGCACTCACCATGGGTACAATATGTTTTCCATCGCAAAAAGATAATACAGAAACTTCTGGACCTTCTAAAAATTCTTCAATAACAACTGTATTGCCTGCAGAACCAAATCTATGCTCCTGCATCATTTCTTTTAATCCTTTTTGAGCCTCTTCTAATGTGTTACAGATTAAAACACCCTTTCCTAACGCAAGACCATCCGCCTTTAATACAATGGGCATTGTTTGTTTTTCCAAATATGCTTTTGCTTTTTGATAATCATCAAATATTTCATAAGAAGCTGTGGGAATACCATATTTTTTCATTAAATTTTTAGAAAAAGCTTTACTGCTTTCTAATATAGCAGCATTTTGTTTTGGACCGAATACCTTCAGATCTTCTTTTTCAAAAACGTCTACAATACCTTCTGCCAATGGATCATCCATACCTATGACAGTATAATCAATCGTATTTTCTTTTGCAAAAGCTATCAGCTTATCAAATTCCATTGCGCCAATTGGAATACACTCCGCTAATTCTGCAATTCCTGCATTGCCCGGAGCACAATAAATTTTACTAATAAGCGGACTTTGCTTTAATTTCCAAATAATCGCATGCTCTCTACCGCCTCCGCCTACAACTAATATTTTCATTTGTTTTCCTCCTAAAATTAAAGTATTTTAACATGATTTCCAATTACTTTTAATCTATTATGAGCAAACAACTGTATAGAAGCAGGCAATATCTTCCATTCTGCTTCCTCCATAACACGTTTTTGTAACTGTTCAGGTGTATCTCCTTCTAAAACAGAAACTGCCTTTTGCATAATAATAGGTCCCGCATCGGTTTGTTCTGTTACAAAGTGGACTGTTGCCCCTGTCACTTTTACACCTTTTTCTAATGCAGCTTCATGAACTTTTAATCCATAATATCCATTTCCACAAAATGATGGTATCAATGATGGGTGGATATTCATAATCCTATTTTCAAAAGCTTGAATAAATAAAGAACCAATTACCACCATAAAACCTGCCATTACTACAAGCTCTACACCTTTTGCTTGCATATGTTCCACTAAAGCGGTTTGATATAATTCATCTGTTTCATAGTCTTTTTTTCTAATACAAATTGCATCGATGTGATGTTTCTTTGCTCGTTGTAAAGCATATGCATTTGGATTAGAGCTAACAAGTGTAACAATCTTTGTATCTTTTAAAATCCCTGCATCAATAGCATCTATAATTGCTTGAAAATTTGTTCCGCCTCCTGAAACTAAAACTCCTATTTTAAGCATATCTCTACCTCTTTTTCACCGGATACTATTTTTCCAATCACATAAGCTTCTTCACCCATTTCATGTATTGCTTCCAGAGCTGTATCTGCCTCTTCTTTTGCTACAACACAAACCATACCAATTCCCATATTAAATGTATTGTACATATGCATTCTATCAATATCTCCTGTTTTTTGCATCAAATCAAATATAGGCAATACAGGCCATGTACCTTCTTCAATATATGCACAAAGATTTTTTTGCTTTGGAATACATCTTGGAATATTCTCGATAAACCCTCCTCCGGTAATATTGCTAATTCCCTTTACTTGTACTTTTTCAATTAGACCTAAAATTTCTTTTACATAAATTTTCGTCGGTTTTAAGAGAGTTTCGCCCAATGTTTCATTTAATGCTGTTACAAATTCTTTGCAATTTGTTTCAGAAGGGCGAAAAATTTTTCTAACGAGGGAATATCCATTACTATGAATGCCACTAGAAGGCAATCCAATAATAACATCTCCTTCGACGATATTTTCACCGTTGATAATCTTTTCTCTATCTACCACACCAACGGCAAAACCAGCCATATCATATTCATTTTCCGGATAAAATCCAGGCATCTCTGCTGTTTCTCCTCCAATCAATGCACAGCCGGCTTGACGACATCCTTCTGCTACACCACTGACAATTTCGGCAATACGCTCGGGTACATTTTTACCACACGCAATATAATCTAAAAAGAACAAAGGCTGAGCTCCATTACAAATAATATCGTTTACACACATTGCCACACAATCAATCCCAACTGTAGTATGTTTATCTTGTATAAAAGCCAATTTCAATTTTGTTCCTACTCCATCTGTTCCTGAAATTAGTACAGGTTCCTTCATTTGAAGACTGCCAAGAGAAAACATACCGCCAAATCCCCCAATATCAGTCAATACTTCCTTACGAAAGGTACTTTTTACATGTTCTCTCATCAGTTTTACAGAGCGATACCCTGCCTCTACGTCTACACCTGCATCTTTATAATCAAGCCCCATTTTCTTTCCTCCTTGTTTCATAAAATATTCTAAAAAAGCAAAACAGATTTCAGTTTTGAAACCTGTTTTTACAAAATAAACCATATCTCTACGTTTATTTATATCATAATTTATTCAAAAAAGCAATAAAAACAACGTTTTTCTACAAAATATAATATTACAAATAAGAAGTAATAAATGAAAATATATTGCTTTCTTCTTTGATAGCATTTTCATTTCCTATGGTGCAAATATTTTGTATTTCTTCTAACTTTTTTAATAGAGGAATATATTTTTCCAATTCTTTTATAGAAGTATTTAAAATTTCTTCTCTTTCTTTCTGCTGCATTTGAGCAGTTACATTTGTAAAGTATCGTGCTACTGCAATATCAAACTTTTCTCCATTACTCAATGGTCTATCCAATGTGTTGATTGTGCCTAAGATATACTTTGTTAAGTCAGTATTCGTTTTACAAAATTCTTTTAAAAATGAAAAAGCACTTTGATAAGTGTGGTATGTTTTTTGTATATTAGGGTCTCTATAAGAATAAAAATAAAAACCTCCGTTTCTTAAAAATCGACTTCCACAACCATAAGCTCCCCCCTGTACACGCACCACATTCCACAAGTATTCCAAATCTAATATGGTTTTTAGTACAGCAAGAGCACCCGAATAACGATAACCATATTCCTCCAAATAGTTAGATTGTATATTATATTGTACTTTAGAAGAACTTGTGAAAGCTTCTTTTGTCTTTTCAAAAGAAAAACTATATTTTTGCTTTTCTAATGGTTTATCTTCAAGTACATCATATATCTTATCCACTTCTTTTTGATAATCAGGCAAACTTTTTGCTTCACATCCTACAGCAACAAAGAAATTTTGTTTTGTAAAAATATAAGAAGCTGTTAGTTGTATTTTTGAAATAATATCATCTATATTTTTTTCCAAATTCTTTTCTGTTTCTGTTAAAAAATGGTAAAAATCAACTCCTGCAATCTCTTCTTTTATTTTAAAGCCCATTGCAATATGACTCATGCTTCTTGTCACGCCAATCAAATGAGGTGCATTTTGAAAATAACTTTCAAAATTGATTATTGTCGTTTTTATAATTTTTTTCAAATTTTCTTTTTGGCTAAAATCTGTTTCAAATAATATGGATTTTATCAGTTCAAATAATTTTGATATATTTTTTTCTAACACCTTTGCATTAACTGTTACAAAAGAAAGCCCATCTTTATTGGATTTAGAATAAATATCATTACTTAAATGCACTCCACCTGTGTAAAAATTAATTTCTAATGGCAATGTATTAAAATCATATTTTTTAGTATCCAATTTTGCAAATATAGAAGTCATTAGACCTACATACGGAAGTAATTCTTGCGGTACACAAGCTGTATCAAAAAGTAATTGAGAATAAACAATACCATTTGTATCCAGAGGTGTAAAAATCATTTTATATTTTGACTGAATTTCTTTTGTTTCCAATATATCTGCTTTTTTCTCAACATCCTCTACTTTTAAAAATGGAATTTGATTTAATATCTCTTGAGTGTCCTCTTCTAACTGATATTTTTCTAACATTTGATTTTCTTCTATTAAACATTGTATTTCTTCTTTAGAAAAATTTTGTTTCATTTCTTTCATTTTTTTTCTAAATTCTTGCTCTATTTTAGATTGTTTTCCCTTTTCAGGAGAAACAATGACAACACTTTTATTACAATTATTTAGTAACAATGTTTCAATTAAATTTTCAAAATAATTTGTTGTAAGAGCAGATTTTACTTTTTCAAAATGTTTCCAATGACAAAGTGCGTCTTCTGGTTTTGCCCCATGAAGCCAACTTTTCATTAACTTCATGCCATAAGTTAATCCCTTTGGACGATTGCCAAAATATTCTTCTCTTAAATAAAATTCCCAACGATTTAATGTAGCCTCAATAAGCCTTTTATCTAAACCATTTTTTACAATATCTTGTAACGTTTTTTCTATCACTTCCTGAAAAACTGTACAATTTTTCTTTTCTGATTTTTTTGCAATGATACTAAATACCATATCATAGCTGGAAGAATCAAACCATCCTTCTGTATCATCCGCAATACCGGCATCTATTAATGCTTTTTTTAAAGGTGATGCATTTGTTTCCAATAAAATATAGCTCAATATATCAAAAGAAAGTATCAATACAGGATTTGTTGATTTTCCAACACGTACATTATAAGAAAGAAAAGTATTCCTCTTTGTGTCTTCCTCTGTAGAAACAGAAAAACTATCTTCCAGTCTAACTGGTTTTAAAAAATCTTTTTCCAGATAAATTTCTACAGAATTTTCTATTTTATTAAATTTGCTTAAGTATTCTTTGTCAATCCAGTCTAATTGTTTTTCAATATCCATATTACCATACAAATAAATATAACTATTTGAAGGATGATAATATTTTTTATGAAATTCTAAAAAATTTTCATAGGTCAAATTAGGAATTGAATCTGGATTTCCTCCAGATTCAAAGCCATATGTTGTTGTAGGAAAAAGACTTCTGAAGATAGCATTATTTAGTATACTCTCTGGGTCGGATAAGGCTCCTTTCATCTCATTATATACCACACCTTTTATAGATAAATCAGATGTTTCATTTTCTAAAACATAGTGCCAACCCTCTTGCATAAATATTTGTTTTTTTTCATAAATACGAGGAAAAAATACAGCATCTAAATAGACGTCTATCATATTTGAAAAATCTTTTTCATTTCTACTGGCAACTGGATACATTGTTTTATCAGCATAAGTCAAAGCATTGAGATAAGTATTCAATGAACCTTTTGCTAATTCATTAAAAGGGTCTTTTGCACGATATTTTTTTGAACCACACAAAACAGAATGCTCTAATATATGAGGTGTGCCACAGTCATCACTTGGAGGAGTTTTAAAAGAAATAAAAAAAACTTTATTATCATCTTTATTATCAACATAGAATAATCTTGCTCCACTTTGGGTATGCTCAAATAAATAGCTTGTAGAATGAATATCATCTAATATTGCGGATTCTTTTACTAAAAAACCAGAATACTGTTTTCCCACTTTAAACGCAGCCATAAAATGCCCCTTTCTTTTTGGTAGATAAATGGTTTGAAAAACTATATTTTCAAACCATTTTTTATTAGTTTAACATATTTTAAATGAATTTGGAAATAATTTTATAAAAAAAGGTTGACAACATATCAATTCTAATTTATAATAATTATCAGTTAACAATAGTTAAATTTAACTCTTGTTTAAAATCTATTAAAGTTATTGTTTTTTATTTAAAGGAGGATATTAATTATGAAAAAATTTGTCTGTTCAGTATGCGGTTATGTTCATGAAGGCGACTCTGCACCAGAATTCTGTCCAATTTGTAAAGCAAGCTCTGATAAATTCACAGAACAAGTTGGTGAAATGACCTGGGCAGCTGAACATGTTATTGGTGTTGCTCAAGGCTCCAGTGAAGACATTATGGCTGATTTGAGAGCAAACTTTGAAGGAGAATGCACAGAAGTTGGTATGTATTTAGCTATGGCGCGTGTTGCACATAGAGAAGGTTACCCAGAAGTTGGTCTGTACTATGAAAAAGCTGCTTGGGAAGAAGCAGAACATGCTTGCAAATTTGCTGAATTATTAGGCGAAGTTGTCACAGATTCTACAAAGAAAAATCTTGAACTGCGTATTGCTGCTGAAAATGGTGCAACAGCTGGTAAAACAGACCTCGCAAAACGTGCAAAAGCTGCAAACTTAGATGCAATTCATGACACAGTGCATGAAATGGCTAGAGATGAAGCTAGACATGGTAAAGCATTCCAAGGTCTTTACAACAGATATTTTAAATAATAAATCACAAAATTTATTGCTTTTAGTAACATTCTAATTTGTAAAAAACTGCCTTCTGGTAAGAGGCAGTTTTTTATTATGTTTTTTATAGTGCTAGTACAAAACACATCTTTTAAACGTAATTATGATTTTGATTAAATATTAAAAAAAGTTTTTGTATTATTTGTTACTATTTCTGCCAATTCATCTGCTTCTTGATTCAAACATTTTGCAATTGTTTTTAAAATATGCCTTAGATAAATCGGCTCATTTCTTCTGCTATGAAAAGGTGTTTTTAAATCTCGTGGAATTAAAAATGGAGCGTCCGTTTCAATCATCAATTTATCAAGAGGTATCATTTTAATCAATGATTTTAAATGCTGTCCCCTTCTTTCATCACAAATCCAACCTGTAATACCAATAAAAACTCCCATTCTCAAATATTGTTGTAACTCTGTTCCATTACCAGTAAAACAATGGACTACTGAACGATTGCAAATTTCTTTATGGCTCATCATTATTTTTTTAAAATCTGTAAAAGCGGCTCTTTCATGTAGAAATAATGGCATATTCAGTTCTTCTGCTAATAAAATTTGTTCTTCAAACCATTTTCTTTGTAGCTCTCTTGGAGAAAAATCTCTATCGTAATCAAGACCACATTCTCCAATGGCACAAACTTGAGGTCTTTGTGCCAATTTTCTCAATTCAGAAATAGTATTTTGATTACAGGTTTTTGCATCATGAGGATGTACACCGGCTGTACAATATAATTTCCCAGGATATTTTTCTGCATAATCAGCAGCTTTTTTACTATCATTTAAATGAACTCCTGTAATAATTAAAGGAGTAATGTTTTCCTGTGCAGCGCTTTGTACAACTTCTTCTCTATCTTTGTCAAATTGTTTATTCATTAAATTTAAGCCAATATCAATAATTTGTTTTTTCATAGAGTATCTTCTCTCCTCTTACAAATAACAGTAAAAGAAACCGATTTCAAGAAAATCGGCTTCTTTTATTTAAGTTATAAAATATTATTTTTCTTCCTTTATTATAAAAGAAATTAATAATTCTTCCTGTGTCACTTTATCTCCTTCTTTGATATAAATTTTATCTACAGTGCCATCCACTTTAGACAATACAGAAGTCTCCATTTTCATAGCTTCCACTGTCATCAATACCATGTTCTTTGTTACCTTATCTCCCTCTTTTACAAAAACTTTGCCAACTGTACCAGGAATGGTAGAACCTAAATGACAAGGATTATTTTTATCTGCTTTTAATATTTTATTTGTATTTACTTCTAAGTTTTTATCTTGTATTTTCACTTCTCTCATAGCACCATTGATTTCAAATGTCAACGAACGCATACCCTCTTCGTTTGCTTCAGAAGCATCAATGTATTTTATGATGATATCTTTTCCTTCTCCAATATTAATGCTTGTTTCCTCTCCTTTTGCCAATCCATAAAAGAAGATATGACTTTCCAGCTGAGAAACATCATTATAATATTCTTGATAATCGCAATAATCATCATATACCTTTGGATATAATGCATAACTGATGATATTTCTGTCATTGATATTTTTCATAGCATGAGACTGTGTCAAATGGGCTCTAATTGCTTCAAAATCCTCCGGGGGAAGTAATTTTCCGGGACGTTCTGTAATCGCTTCTTTTCCTTTTAATACAATTTTTTGCAATTGTTTTGGAAAACCTCCGTCAGGCTGTCCAATATTACCTGAAAAATAACCTACTATAGAATCAGGATAAGATAAGTCTTTTCCCTCTGTCAATATATTATCTTTATTCAGCCCATTTTTTGACATAAAAATTGCCATATCTCCCACTACTTTAGAAGACGGTGTTACTTTCACAATATTTCCAAGCAAATCATTTGCTTGTTTATAAAGATGCTTAATTTCTTCAAAATTGTCAGCAGAACCCATTGCCTTTACTTGTGCCAAAAGATTAGAATACTGCCCTCCTGGAATTTCATATTTATAAATTTCTGTATTTGGCGTATTCATTTCACTTTCAAAACCTTTATAAACTTGTCTTACGCCTGCATAATATCTGCTTAATTCGTTTAACTCATCTGGGTCTAATGTGGTGTCTCGCTCTGTTCCACGCAATGCTTCTACAACAGCATTCATAGAAGGCTGACTTGTCAAAGAACTCATAGACTGTATTGCAAGGTCGGCAATATTCACTCCTGCTTCTGCTGCCATCAATACAGTACTAACACCATTTCCGGTTGTGTCATGTGTATGTAAATGTAATGGAATATTTAATTCTGATTTTAATGCTGCAAACAATTCTTTTGCTGCATATGGTTTTAATAAACCTGCCATATCTTTAATAGCAAAAATATGACAACCCATATCCTGTAATTCTTTTGCTTTACTTAAATAGTAATCCACAGTATATTTTTTTTCTTTTGGATCTAATATATCACCTGTATAGCAAATAGCGCCCTCTACAATTTTTCCTGTTTTCAAAGCTTCTTCAATAGGCATTTTCATATTTTCAATCCAGTTTAAACTGTCAAATATTCTAAATACATCAATGCCTCTTTCTGCTGAAACACGAATAAATTGTTGTACTACATTGTCAGGATAATTTGCATATCCAACAGCATTAGACGCTCTTAAAAGCATTTGTATCAATGTATTTGGCATATATTTACGCAACTGCTGCAAGCGAACCCAAGGAGATTCTTTCAAAAAACGATATGCAACATCAAATGTAGCTCCTCCCCATGCTTCAACAGAAAAAGCATTTGCCATAGCTTTATTTGTAGCAGGAGCTGCCTTTATCAAGTCAGTTGTTCTCATACGAGTAGCCATCAAAGATTGATGTGCATCTCTCATAGTAGTATCTGTTACAAACAATCTTTTTTCTTTCATCAGTTGTTGTGTATATTCTTTTGCACCTAATTTCAAAAATGCGTCTCTTGCGCCTACTACCGTTTCGGTTTTACCAAATGTAGGAACCGCAATAGGGTCAAATTCCGGCTTATGCCCATGCGTTTCATTTACAATTTGATTTCCTATAAACTCAGCAATTTTTGTGGCTCTATCTTGTCCCAATGTAATTTTAAACAGTTCCGGCGTTTGTTCAATAAATGTTGTAGTACATTTTCCTTCAATAAATGTTTTGCTTTGCAACACATTGATTAAGAAAGGAATATTGGTTTTAATTCCTCTGATTCTTGTTTCTTTTAATGCTCTTACTGCTTTTTTGGCAGCGCCTTTAAAATCTCTGTCATAAGCAATGACTTTTACAAGTAAGCTATCATAATATGGTGTAATTTCACCGCCTGTATATGCCGTACCGCCATCTAAACGTATTCCATTACCGGCTGCTGAACGATAAACAGAAATTTTTCCTGTGTCTGGCAAGAAATTGTTCGCAGGGTCTTCTGTTGTAATTCTCATCTGTATTGCATGACCGTGACATTGCACTGCTTCTTGAGAAGGAATATTGATTTCAGGAGAATCTAAAGGATAGCCCTCTTCAATCAATATTTGTGCTTGTACAATATCAATGCCTGTCACTTCTTCTGTAACAGTATGTTCAACTTGAATACGAGGATTCATTTCAATAAAATAATAATTTTCATCTGCATCTACCAAAAATTCTAATGTACCTGCATTTTTGTAACCAACATGTTTTGAAATTTTAATAGCGTCTGCAAATATTTTTTCTCTTGTTTCATTGCTGATAGTAGAAGCAGGAGCATATTCCACCACTTTTTGATGACGTCTTTGCACAGAACAGTCTCTATCAAAAAGGTGTACAACATTTCCATATTTATCTCCTAATACCTGCACCTCTATGTGTTTTGGATTTTTCAAATATTTTTCAATAAATATTTTGTCATCACCAAATGCTTTTTTTGCCTCATTTCTTGCTTCTTCAAATTCTTTTGGCATTTCTTGAGCACTGTTTACAATACGCATACCACGTCCGCCACCGCCGTTAGATGCTTTTAACATGACAGGATAACCAACTTGTTGTGCAATTTTCATCACTTCTTCTTCTGACTTAACAGCATGGTCTACCCCTGGAATAATAGGTACATTACATTTAATAGCAATTTGCTTTGAAGAAATCTTATCTCCCATAGCATACATAACTTCTTTACTTGGACCAATAAAAGCAATACCGGCTTTTTCACAAGCTTCTACAAATTCGGGATTTTCAGACAAAAATCCATATCCGGGATGAATAGCATCTGCTCCTTTTGTTTTAGCAATGTGGATAATCTCTTGAATATCTAAATAAGCATCAATAGGTCCTTTTTCTTTATCCAACATATAGGCTTCATCTGTTTTTGTACGAAATAAAGAGTATTTATCCTCTTTTGAAAAAATACCTATTGTCTGAATGCCAAGTTCATTTAATGCCCTATAAACACGTATGGCAATTTCGCCTCTATTTGCTACAAGCACTTTTTTAAATCTTTTAATATTTACTTTCTGCACAGATGCATTCCTCCTTTATATCTTTTTTATTAAAACCATTTATTCTATAGTATAGTATTATAATATAAATTCTTTCATTCGTAAACTAAAATTGTATCTATATTCACCAAAAATTTATTTTTTTCCAAAACAATCGCCAATAACTTGTATCAAATTTTTATATTCTATGACTTTAATATTATATAACTTCACATTTCTCATTGCGTCTTTTGGAATAAATACTTTTGAAAATCCCATTCTATCTAATTCTTTCACACGAGATTCCATAGAAGGTACTTTTTTTAATTCCCCTGTCAGCCCTACATCGGCAATAAAAGCATAATCCCATGGAATTGGTTTATTATACACTGAAGAGGCAATACACATAATTACGGCTAAGTTTACTGCCTGTTCTTTTAATTTAATACCCCCTGTCGTTTTAATTACAACATTTTTATCATACAATCCAATTTTTCCTCTTTGTTCCAATATAGAAATAAGCGTATTCATTTGATCTTTTTTCATTGCCTCACAAATGCGAGAAGGATATGGTGCAAACGAATTGGAAACAAGGCTTTCTATTTCTGCAATGACAGGACGAGAGCCTTCTCTAATCACTGTTAAAGCGCTGCCTGAAACCAATTCATTTTTTTCTCTTTTTGTAATAAAGTATTCAGAAGGATTATCAATGGAAATAAGTCCTCTTTCTGTCATCGTAAAAAATCCCATTTCTCCGGTACTTCCAAATCTGTTTTTAGTAGCAATAATACTACGAAGCTCTTCTTCATGGTTTCCTTCCATTACAAGCACTGTATCCACTAAATGTTCTAAAGAACGCAGTCCTGCCATTTCATCATTTTTATTCATCTGTCCTATCAATATTACAGCTCTTTGTCTATCTTTGGCTTTAGCACACTGTACCAATGTATTAGCGCATTCCATTGTTTGCGTAGGATTGCCAGCTCTTGCCGGTAAAAATTCTTCCAAAAAAAACGTTTGTATACTATCTGCAATAATCAAATCAGGATCTATTTCATCAATAGCATCTAACACACTGTTTAAACTGGTATCTGCAACAATCCATATATTTTCATGTATTTGTTCTAATATACGGTCGGCCCTGTTTTTAATCTGACTATCACTTTCTTCTCCGGTAGCATAAAGTACTTTTTTTCCTTGTATAGCCGCTTTTTCTGCAATAGTCAGCGTTAATGTTGATTTTCCGCCGCCCGGAGGTGATGTTAATATGGTGACAGAATCTTTTACAATACCTCCCCCCATCACTCTGTCAAACTCTTGTATGCCTGTAAGAAGTCTCTGGCTTTTTCCTGCTTCTATATCTATCAGCTTTGCCGCTTTCGATGCTTTATTTATATTTCTATGGTCTTTTTTTCTTTTTTCATCCGTAAAACTGGAAATTTCTTCAAAGCTATTCCACTCTCCACATTCACTGCAACGTCCCATCCATTTTAAAGATTCATATCCACATTCATTACATTTATAAACTGTTTTTGTTTTCAATTTTACACCTCTATGATAGAAAAATGGACTGCATTCGGCAGTCCATATATTCTAAATTTCATTACATTTTTTTAATTTCTACTGTTTTTGTAATATTTTCCTGCATTTCAATACTAAAATTTACTTTTCCAGTCATATTTGTGTTAATTCTTCCTACATTAACATTGTCTACCAAAATTTTGTACTCTACGTCAGGTTCCAATTCTAGTGTAAGTTGCAAATCTTCTTTTGCTTCCACTACAAAGCTAACGCCTTTTTCTGTCATGTCAAAATTATGTATTGTTGCACCGGGAACAGCTTCTAATATCATCTTTCCATTTTTTTCTAATTTTGTAATTTCTTGAAATGTTTTTACCTTATATAAGTCGCCTTTTACTTCAAAATCCAATACTTTCTTTTTAGAATCCAACAGATAATTACCGAAACTGATTGTCCCGTTTTTTTCTTGTCTAATTAATTCTTCTATTACACTCATCTTCTTTGCCTCCTGATTGTAAAATACAAATCATATCATATACTTTTATGTTTTGAAAATATTATAACATAAAAAAATCACTTGGTATACTGAAATTTTTCATTTTTTAAAAGAATTTAGGCAATTTCTTTGCTAGAAATTGCCTATTTTTTTAAATTTTATATTACACTTCATTTTCTTTTTTGTGTAATACAAATTTCCCATCTTTTACATCAACAACAATACTATCTCCCTTTTTAAAGTTTCCTGCTAGATATTCTTCAGCAAAAAAGTCTTCTATTTTTGACTGCATAGCTCTTCTTAAGGGTCTTGCGCCATAAGCTTGGTCATATCCTTCTGTAGCAATCAAAGCAATAGCTTCTTCAGAAAAACATAAATCAATCTGCATATTCTCCTTTGCTCTTTTTATCACTGTTTGACTCATAAGCGATACAATTTGTTTCATATCCTCTTGATTCAGTGTGTGGAATACAATAATGTCATCAATACGATTTAAAAACTCAGGTTTAAAAATCTGTTTAACCTCTTCCATCACACTTTTTTTCATACTTTCATAATTTTGTTCGTCACTTTCTTTTGTCACAAAACCAAGTTTTTTGGGAGAAGCAATATTTTTAGCGCCTGCATTTGATGTCATAATAATCACTGTATTTTTAAAATCAATTTTTCTGCCATGACCATCTGTAATATGTCCATCGTCTAATACCTGCAACAATATATTAAATACATCTGAAGAAGCTTTTTCAATTTCATCAAATAATATAACAGAATAGGGATTTCTTCTTACTTTTTCGCTAAGCTGTCCTCCTTCTTCATATCCAACATATCCCGGAGGAGAGCCGATCATACGAGAAACGCTATGTTTTTCCATATATTCGGACATATCAATACGAATCATAGCACTTTCGTCACCAAATAAAACTTCCGCCAATGCTTTTGATAATTCTGTTTTTCCGACTCCCGTTGGTCCTAAAAATAAGAAGGAACCAATAGGACGGTTTGGATCTTTCAATCCCACACGACCACGTCTAACCGCTTTGGCAATAGCAGACACTGCTTCTTGCTGTCCTATTACTCTTTTATGCAAAGATTCTTCCATATGAAGTAATTTTTGACTTTCTTCCTCCTGCAAGCTTTTTACAGGAATGCCGGTCCATTTTGCAATCACATCCGCAATATCTTCTTTTGTGACAGTTTGACCACTTTGTTTGTTTTTCTTTTCCCAAGAAGTTTTTGCTTCTTCCAATTGTTTTTTTAGCTGTGTTTGTTGCTTTTTGACTTCTCCTGCTTTCTCAAATTCCTCTGTTTTAATGGCTTCTTCTTTTTCTTTTTCCAGTTCTTCCAATTTATCTTCTAATTCTTGTACATCGACAGGAGTTGTAACAGTTTTTAATCGTAAGCTGGAAGCCGCTTCATCAATTAAATCAATCGCTTTATCTGGTAAATATCGATCCGGTAAATATCGAATAGACATTTTTACCGCAGCTTCAATTGCTTCATCTGTAATAGTAACATTATGATGCACTTCATAACGATCTCTTAATCCTTTGAGCATATCAATCGCTTTTTGTTCTTCAGGTTCTTCTACCTTCACAGGCTGAAATCTTCTTTCAAAAGCCGCATCTTTTTCAATATATTTTCTATATTCTTCTAAAGTAGTCGCTCCAATAAGCTGTATTTCTCCTCTGGCTAAAGAAGGCTTTAATATATTAGATGCGTCAATCGCACCTTCTGCAGCACCCGCGCCAATAATGGTATGGATTTCATCGATAAACAATATGATATTACCATCTGTCTGTACTTCTTTTAATGCTTTTTTCATACGTTCTTCAAATTCTCCACGATACTTAGAGCCAGCCACCATCGAGGACAAATCAAGGCTGATAATTTTTTTATCTTTCAATGTAGCAGGGATATTACCTTCTGCAATTTTTTGAGCTAACCCTTCTATAATAGCTGTTTTTCCCACTCCTGGGTCACCTACAAGACAAGGGCTATTTTTTGTTCTTCTGCTTAATATTTGTATAATTCTGTCAATTTCTCTTTCTCTGCCGATAATTGGGTCAAATTTATTATTTTTTGCCAATTTTGTAAAATCTCGTCCATATTTATCCAAATTTTCTGTTGTTGATTTTTCTGTATTTGATTCTGTGTGATATCCCATACCCGGTATCACTTGATTTTCACTTTCTCCCAGCATCAACATAATATCTTCATACAATTTTTGTGCATTGACATTAAGCATTACCAATATTTTTACAGCAATACTGTCTACTTCTTTCATTAATGCCAAAAGCAAATGTTCTGTGCCAACATATCCTGTACCCATTTGTTGCGCTTCTTGGTTGCTAAATTCTAAAACACGTTTTGCACCGGGAGTAAAATCTTGAGGAATATATGAAATTGCTCCATGATTCATAAGTGTTGCAATCTTTTCAAATACACTGTCAGATGTAACGCCTTGTTCTTCCAATGCCTTAGAAGCTACACTTTCTCGAACAAGTGTCAACCCCAATAAAATATGTTCTGTTCCTATAAAGCGGTTTCCTAATTTTAAAGCAGATTCTTGTGCTAAATGTAAAACTGTTTGTGCCTTTTTTGTATATTTTCTTTGCATATGTAACCCTCCTTTTGGGTTATTTATTTAATGTTGTTAGCCAATAGCTTTTATGATTGCTAATATCTTTTCAAAAGAAAAGGACCTGATTTTTGTCCTTTTCTATATTTACGAATTATTATAATACAAAGTTTAAAAAATACAATACCGAAATCATAACAAATTTACATAAAATTTGTAAATTTAGAAAAAGGTTCTCCTTCCGGAATTGCTTTTATAAAAAGTATTTCTCCTGTTTTAGGATGCAAAAACGTTAGACTGTATGACCATAATGCAATTTTAGTACCTTTTTTCATTTTTTGTATTGTATTATACTTTTGGTCACCCCATATGGGAAGCCCTCTTTGAGAAAGCTGTACTCTAATTTGATGATGTCTTCCTGTTTCTAATTCTATTTTGAGTAAAGATAAAAAACAATCTCCTTCTTCCAATACTTCTTTTCTATCATAACTCAACACAGCTTTTTTAGCGCCTTTTGTATTTTTATCCACAACAGAAGATAAATTTGTTCTACCATTTTTTAATAAATAATCTTCTAATTTTTCTTTTTCATTAGCTTTCCCACAAACGACTGCAAAATATTCTTTTTTAATTTGTTTTTTCTGTACCATTTGAGAAAGAATTCCCTCTGCTTCTTTTGTCTTTGCAAACAGCATAACTCCGCCTACAGGACGATCCAAACGATGAATCAGTCCAATAGCATTGCTTTTTTCTTTTTGTTGTAAAAATGTCAATATATCCATATCGCCTGTTTTATCAGGCTGTGCCGGCATACCAGAAGGTTTGATAACACAAAGCAAAAAGGAATCTTCATATAATATCATAGGTTGCATCAATTATACTCCTATATTTCTTTTAATATCATGCTGCTGTAAGGTTTCATAGATAAAATTAATTTTCCTCTTCTTACTTGATGAGAAATTGTATTAATAGAAAAACCGGATTCTGTAGACATTAATATTGTCTGCATTTCTCCATTGACACAAACGCCCATTTGCCATACCGGAATCTCAATCACTTTTTCTTGTTCTGTATTATTTAATACTACAACAATTTTATTTTTTTCGTCAAATCTGCCATAGCTAAGCAATCCATATCCTGTATATAAAAATATTAAAGAACCTGTTTTTAATGCGCTATATTGTTTGTGTATTTTAATCACTGCTCTATGAAATTCTAGCAAATCAATATCTTCTTTTCCCCAAGGATAGGTTCTTCTATTATCCGGATCTGTCCAGCCGGAAACGCCCGCTTCATCACCATAATATATTGTAGGTGCTCCGGGCCATGTCATTTGTATTGTTACTGCCTCTTTCATAATACCTTTATTTAGATTTTGGTCAGCTGCATCATGACCTTTTGTATGGAGCCTTCCTACAGTTTTATTTGTTCTTGTCAAAAATCGGGAATGATCATGATTAGATAATTCATTCATAGATATTTGTATAGATTGTTTAGACAACTTTGCCATTTGATATAACATAGTATTTTTAAAAGCAATACCATTGTTTAACAAATCACCACGAAAGTTTTCGCTATGTTTTTCCATACCTGTTAAAAACCATGACACAGGCTCCATAAAAGCATCATAGTTCATAATGGTATCCCATTGGTCTCCCTGCAGCCAAGAAGAAGCATCTCCATAATGTTCTGCTAATATAATGGCATTAGGATTTGCTTTTTTCACAGAATTACGAAACTCTTGCCAAAAATAATGATTAAATTCAGGGCTAGTGCCAAGGTCTGCCGCTACATCTAACCTCCACCCATCTGCATTATAAGGCGGTGATACCCATTTTCTGGCTATTCCCATAATGTATTGAAACAATTCCGGAGAACCTTCAAAATTCAATTTAGGATGATTTGGCAGTCCCCACCAACCATCATATGTGCCATTATCTTTCCAATAAAAATAATCATGATAAATGCTATTGCTTTCTATAAATGCTCCTGCGGGATATTGCCCTGTAGCGCCATAAAAGTTTTCTCTATCCATCCATTTGTGAAATGCACCACAATGGTTAAATACACCGTCTAATATCACTTTTATATTTCTTTTATGCGCTTCTTCCACCAGTTGACAAAATAATGCATTGCTCGCCTCTAAATTTTCTTTTGTTGTAGTTCTTTGTATATACATAGTTGCATGATTGTTATTAAATTTTTCAAATACCAGCGGAGAACCTCCATCTTTTGGGATTGCGCCAATATGAGGGTCAATATAATCATAATCTTGTATATCATATTTATGATTACTGGGAGAAACAAAAAGAGGATTAAAATAAATAGCATCGACGCCCAATTTTTGTAAATAATCCAATTTATTGATTACTCCTTGTAAATCTCCTCCATAGAACCTCCTAAAATCTTCTACTTCAGGCATTTGTTCCCAATTTTCAACAGCTTCTACAGGTTTTCCTAAATAAATATATTCATTTGTTTTTACATCGTTTGTTTTATCTCCATTGCAAAAACGATCCACAAAAATTTGATACATCACCGCACCTTTTGCCCACTCAGGAATTTCAAAATTTCTAATCACAGTAAACCATGTGCCTTCTTCCAAATATTGACGTAGTCCGCTTTTGGTATAATAATAAGAAATATTTTTTTGTATCAATTCAAAATAGTAAGACTTTGTTTCTGTAGTTGGAGGTAAAAATCCTTCATAAAAATCAAATAAATGTTCTTGCCTGCATTTTTTCATAGGAAGCTTTTGACCATCACAACATAAAAAAACAGCATCCATATTGCCCTTTCCTGTTCGTATCAATATTTGAACAGTATCACTGCTTTTAGGCTCTGCAGGTATTCTAAAATTTTCAGTTTCATCACTAAAAACAGATTCAATGCTTAAAATATCTTTACTCAATTCTGCACTATAAAGCACCTTTCCGGCAATACTTAATTCCTTATAGGGTACTGAGAGATTCATATTCATTCTCCTATCCAATATATGCTATTTTTATTATATGATTCTATTATAGAAAGCAATAGAAATGCTGTCAAATTTATTTTAAGACATGAAAAAAGACTACCTGCCGATGATAGTCTTTTTCCACAAAGAGAAGGTATTTCTTATTGGGATTGCAGCAAATACGCTGCATTGTGAAAATATTGGGGAGTTTTCACATTTTTATTATAACACCTCTTATATCATCTGTCTACTGAATTTTAAAAATTATAATGATTTTTTTTTAATACAATTTACCTTTATATGGTTATCAGCTTGTATAATCTGATAAAATTCTTGCTAAATTTTCATCGCCTGTTACATCAATTCCATTTAACAATCGTTCTCTTTCTTCAATAGGCAAGGAGGACAGAGGAGTATTTGTCATTTCATGTAGTATTACTCCATGTTGAGGTTCTTTATAAAATACTGCAATATAGCCGTCTTTTTCTCCAATAATATATTGTTCATTACTTTTTGCTTCCACTGTTTTGCGCATTACAACTTCTTTAGAAGAAAAAGAAACAATCTGCCAATCAGTATATACTTTTTTTATATCCTCTAATGTCATATCCAACAAAAAATAAGGCGGGACGTCTTCTAGTGTTTGTGTTACCCCATCCTCTGTATAGTAATATTCATATACCATTTTTGTAGAAGGTGTAATACGAGCTGTATCTGTTGCAACAGATATACTTTCTTCTGCCCCTTGTGCTGTATAAGGCAGATTTTGTATTTTTTTTTCATAAATACCGGCTGTTATGATACAACTGATAATCCCTACCGCAAAACAAGCGCAAATTATCCATAATAGTTCATTTTTTTTCATACAATCCCTCCTGTACCATATCATTAGTATGGACAGGCACTTCCAATATTATACAATAAAAAATGAATCTATTTGAAAAATATCCATTCTACTATATTTAGAACAGATATTTCTTAACATCACTCTGTAAATTCACCGTATTTTCTAAAACGACAATAGCGTTGTTCCAGCAATTGTTCTGTAGAAAGCTGCTGAAGTTGCTGTAATTGTGAAACAAGCATTTCTTTCAAAATAGATGTAGTATATTCCAAGTTTTCTGCCAAACCTTCTTTTGCTTCTGGTATAATTTCCTCAATAATCCCATTTTTTAATAAATCAGGAGCCGTCAGCTTCATCAATTCCGCTGCATCTGCGGAACGTTCCGGAGAACGCCACAATATACTTGCAAATCCTTCAGGAGAAAGTACAGCATACATGCCATTATCCAGCATCCAAACTTTATCTGCCAATGCCAATGCCAATGCTCCTCCACTGCCGCCTTCTCCAATAAAAATGCTAATAATAGGTACTTTTAAGCCGGCCATTTCAATTAAATTTCTGGCAATAGCTTCTCCTTGTCCTCTTTCTTCTGCTCCAATACCACAATATGCTCCAGAAGTATTGACAAAAAGAATCACAGGACGGTTAAATTTTTCTGCTTGTTTCATTAGCCGCAGCTGTTTTCGATATCCTTCCGGATTTGGAGAACCAAAACTTCTTTTTACATTTTCTTCTATGGTATGTCCCTTTTGCACACCAATCACAGTCACAGGCTGATTTTCAAGCATAGCAATACCGCCTACCATAGCTTTGTCATCTGCAAAATGCCTATCTCCGTGCAGTTCAATAAAATCCGTAAAAATATGTTCAATAAACTCCAATGTCGTGGGTCTTGATACCATTCTGGACTTTTTTACAATTTCCATTGCTTTATGATCCATTTTCACAAGCCTCCTTATTGACAATGTAATTTTAATATTTGTATCAATGTATTTTTCATATCTGTTCTTGGCACAATTTTATCCAAGAAACCATGTTCTAGTTGAAATTCTGCCGTTTGAAATTCATCAGGCAGTTTTTCATTGATAGTGCCTTCAATCACTCTTCTGCCCGCAAAACCAATGGTAGCGCCCGGTTCTGATAATATAATATCTCCAAGACTGGCAAAGCTTGCAGAAACGCCTCCTGTTGTGGGGTCTGTTATAGCAGAAATATACAAAAGTCCTGCGCTAGCATGACGTTGTAATGCAGAGCTTGTTTTTGCCATTTGCATCAATGATATAATTCCTTCTTGCATTCTAGCACCGCCAGAAGCAGTAAATATAATAACAGGCAATTTATTTTCTGTACCTTTTTCAATAGCTCTTGTAATTTTTTCTCCCACTACAGAACCCATAGACGCCATCATAAAATGACTGTCCATAACAGCTAAAACAGTATCATATCCCCCTATTTTACAACGACCTGTTACAACAGCATCTTTCAAATCTGTTTTTTGTTGCGCTTTTTTTATGATTTTGTCATAATCAGGATATTGCATTGGATTTTTTGCCGTCATGTTTTGGTCCCATTCTTCAAAAGAATTTTCATCACAAATCAATGCAATTCTCTCTCGAGCGGTTAAACGAAAATGATACCCGCAATTTGGACAAATTTTATACTCATTGATTTCTTTTGTATAAATTGTTTTTTCACAACGACTGCATTTTATCCATAAACCGTCTGGTATGCTTGGAGTTTCTGCTACTGGTACAGAAATGGCTTCTGGAGGATTAATTCTAATGTAATTCTTTTTTTTAAATAATTTCATGAATATTCCCTCCGCTTATTATTTTATAATTTCGTTTGCAATAAAAGAGGTATCAAATTCCCCTTTTATATATTTTTCATTTGTAAGTATTTCTTCCATAAATTCAATATTGGTTGTCACGCCTTCAATGACAAACTCATGCAAACAACGTCTCATTTTTTCAATGGCTTCTGTTCTGTTTTTACCATGAACAATAACCTTTGCTAGCATCGAGTCATAAAAAGGAGGGATATCACAGCCTGCATAAATCGCACTGTCGATTCTGGTACCCATTCCTCCCGGCATCAATAAAAAATCAATATGTCCCGGAGATGGTGCAAAGTGAAATTTAGGATTTTCTGCATTAATTCTGCATTCAATAGCATGACCATTTATGATAATATCTTCTTGTTTTAATGCCAAAGGCTCACCAGATGCAATTTTCAGCTGTTCTTTTACAATATCTATACCGGTAATCATTTCTGTAATGGGATGCTCTACTTGTATACGAGTGTTCATTTCCATAAAATAAAAATTACCATCTTTATCATATAAAAATTCTATTGTACCGGCATTTTCATATCCTACTGTTTTTGCTGCACGAACAGCTGCTTGTCCCATTTCTTTTCTGGTTTTTTCGGAAATTGCTATAGAAGGCGCTTCTTCCAATACTTTTTGATTTCTTCTTTGCAAAGAACAATCTCTTTCGCCCAAATGAACAATATTTCCAAATTGGTCTCCCAAAATTTGTATTTCAATATGTCTGGCATGTTCAATCACCTTTTCCATATACATTTTATCATCGCCAAATGCGGCAAGAGTTTCGCTTTTTGCAGACTCATAAGCCTGTATCAGTTCTTTTTCGTTCTTTACAATACGAATGCCCTTTCCACCGCCTCCGGCAGACGCCTTAATCATAACAGGATATCCAATTTTTTTTGCCATTTCCAAAGCTTCTTCTGCATTATCAATGGTGCCTTCACTACCTGGAACAATGGGAACATTTGCCTTTTTCATCATTTTTCTGGCATTTGCCTTGTTTCCCATTTGATCAATCACTTCTGGAGACGGACCTATAAATTGTATATTACATTCACGACACATTGCCGCAAATGTACTGTTTTCTGCTAAAAATCCAAACCCAGGATGAATTGCCTGAGCTTGTTTTGATACTGCAGCACTAATAATATTTTCCATATTCAAATAACTCTCCGCTGCCTTTGCCGGGCCAATACATACAGCTTCATCTGCTAATTGTGTATGAAGAGCATCTCTGTCAGGCTCGGAAAAAACAGCAACTGTTTCAATTCCCATTTCTCGGCAAGCTCGTATAATACGCACAGCAATTTCACCACGATTGGCAATCAATACTTTACGAAACATTTATAAAACACCTCCTGTGGAGAAATTATCCAATTAAAAATGTAAATTCGCCCTCGGCAGCTTTTTTATCTCCAACATACGCAATCCCTTTTCCAATCCCTGCATTTGTTTTTAGCTTTATAATGCTGACTTCTAAACGTAATACATCCCCTGGCACAACCTGTTTTCTAAATTTGGCTTTGTCAATAGCGCCAAATAATGCAGTTTTTCCTTTATATTCCTCCATAGATAATATAGCCACTGCGCCTGCCTGTGCCATAGCTTCAATAATCAACACACCGGGCATTACAGGTCTGCCAGGAAAATGTCCCTGAAAAAATTCTTCATTCATGGTTACGTTTTTTATAGCCACAACCTTCTCACCGGGAACCATTTCTTCTATTTTATCAATCAGCAAAAAAGGATATCTATGTGGTATAATAGACATAATTTCTTCTATATTCATCATTGTCATTTTTCCTCCACTACTGAATTCTAAACAAAGGCTGTCCATATTCTACCAGTTGTTCATTTGCAACATAAATTTCTACAATCTCTCCCTCATAAGGACTGTCAATTTCATTCATAATTTTCATAGCCTCTACAATACAAAGCGTATCACCCTTTTGTACTTTATCACCCATTTTTACAAAATCCGCTTTTCCTCCTCCCGGACCGGAATAAAATGTACCAACAATAGGTGATTTTACAATATTTCCACTCAGCTGGACAGACTCCTGTGGCTGTTGTTGCACGGGAGGAGTTTCTACAACAATAGGGGACTGCACTACAGATTTGGCTATAGGAGCTTGTGTAATGGGCGCAGAACTTTCTGTTGGCTGTACTGCTGTTATCATATCTTTATTTTTACTCATTTTAATGGAAACATTATCCATGGTCAATTCAAAATTTGTCAGAACAGAGCTATTGATAATAGAAATCAGTTCTTTTACTTCTGCATAATTCATGTTCAATCCTCCCATTTCTTAAAGCAAAGCACACCATTATGTCCGCCAAATCCTAATGAATTGGATAAAGCATATTTAATATCTGCTTTTCTTCCTATATTTGGTACATAATCTAAATCACATTCTTCATCTTTTTCTTCATATCCTATTGTTGGAGGCAAAAATCCTTCTTCTAATGCTTTAATACATGCAATAGCTTCAATAGCTCCAGCGGCACCCAATAAATGACCTGTCATAGATTTTGTGGAACTAACAGGAATATGATATGCCTCTTGTCCCAGTGCTTTTTTAATAGCCGCTGTTTCTCCCGAATCATTTGCATCTGTGCTTGTACCATGGGCATTGATATACCCCAATTCTTTTGCAGTGATACCGGCTTCTTGCATAGCCATTTCAATGGCGCTTGCCGCCCCCTCTCCATCAGGGCATGGAGCAGTTATATGGTAAGCATCACAAGTAGACCCATATCCTACAATTTCACCATAAATTTTAGCTCCTCTATTTAAAGCGTGTTCCAGTTCCTCCAATATCAAAACACCCGCGCCGTCTCCCATAACAAAGCCGCTTCTGTTTTTATCAAAAGGTCTGCACGCTTTTTTCGGATCATCACAAGTAGTTAATGCCGTCAAATTACTAAAACCGGCTAATCCAATTTGAGTAATAGAATATTCTGTGCCTCCTGCAAAGCAAACATCTAAATAACCATGCTTGATATTTCTATAAGCCTCTCCAATAGAACTTGTCCCTGTGGCACAAGCTGTTACAACAGATTCACAAGTTCCCTTTGCTTTAAATCTTAAAGCAATGTTCCCTGCCGCCATGTTACCAATTGCCATAGGAATGAATAAAGGAGATACTTTGGAAGGTCCTTTTTCATTTAGTTTAATAATTTGTTCTTCAATTGTCCATAATCCGCCAATACCCGATCCTACAATGGTCCCAAAACGTTTTGGGTCAACGTCACCTTCTTTTAGACCACTCATTTTATAAGCTTGTGTTGCTGCTGCAATACCATAAATGGAAAACATATCGTTTCTTTTTGTTTCTTTTTTTGCAACATATTTTTCAGGTTCAAAGTCCTTCACTTCTGCAGCAATTTTGACTTTAAAGCCTTCTGTATCAAATTTTTTAATATAATCAATGCCACAAACGCCATTTTTCAGCGCTTCCCAGTAGCTGTCTACATCATTTCCCAATGGAGTAATCGCTCCCATGCCTGTAATTACACATCTTTTCATGATTTACCTCCTTAACACATAATCATGCCGCCATTTACATGGATAACCTGACCTGTGATATAGTGACTTTTGGCTAAAAATACTGCTGTTTGAGCAATATCCTCTGGTTTTCCCAATTTTTTCATAGGAATTTGATCTTCCAGTTGTTTTACAATGTCTTCTTTTAATACTGCAGTCATGTCTGTTTCAATAAATCCGGGAGCAATAGCATTGCAAGTAATGTTGCGAGAAGCCAATTCCCTTGCAATAGCTTTTGTCATTCCAATCACACCTGCTTTAGAAGCAGCATAATTTACTTGTCCTATATTTCCCATAGCACCTACAACAGAAGAAATGTTAATAATTGTTCCCTTTCTCTCTTTTACCATATAAGTGGCGGCATGACGCGTCATATTAAATGTACCCTTTAAATTAATATCTAATACAGAGTCATAATTTTCTTCTGTCATACGTATCAAAAGACCGTCTTTTGTAATACCTGCATTATTTACTAAAATATCAATGCTGCCAAATCTTTCCACTGTTGTATCCACTATTTCTTTTGATTTTGCAAAATCAGAAACATCGCCTTGTATTGGGAAACATTCCACGCCATAGCTTTTGATTTCTGCAATGACTTCATCAGAAACTCCACTTCTATAATTTAATGCAATGTTGCATCCTTCTTTTGCAAAAGCCACAGCAATAGCCTTACCAATTCCCTTTGCCGCGCCTGTTATCAATACCGTTTTTCCTTTTAACACATTATTTCCTCCTTTTGGTTATCCTAATAACTTTTCTAACGTTTTTTCCAATGTTTTTTGATTCTCTACATTCAATATAGTAGCGCCTTTTATCGTTCTTTTTACAAAACCACTCAATGTTTTTCCGGGTCCTATTTCTACAAAGGTATCAACGCCTTTTTCTGATAATGTCAATATAGTTTCTTCCCATCTGACAGGACTCATAATCTGTTTTATCAAAAGAGGAACAATTTCCTCGGTATTTTCAACTTCTTTCCCTGTTACATTTGTAATAACAGGTATATTCATATTATGTAATTTTAATTTATGCAGTTCTTCAGCCAATTTTTTAGAAGCAGACTCTAACAATGCTGTGTGAAATGGTCCGCTTACATTTAACTTAGAAACAATTTTTGCACCTTTTTCTTGCGCCAAAGAAGCCGCTTTTTCTGTAGCTTGTGCCTCTCCTGCAATCACAATCTGTCCTGGAGCGTTATAATTTGCAGGCGCAACAAAACCATATTGTTGGCATTGCTTACAAACATTTTCTACTTCTTCTCTTTGCATGCCAATGATAGCATACATACTTCCTTTTCCTTCCGGCACAGCTTCAGTCATAAAACGACCTCTTTTTTGAACCAATCTAACAGCGTCTTCAAAGTTAAATACACCGCTTGCTGTAAAAGCGCTATATTCTCCAAGACTTAATCCAGCAACATACTCTGCTGAAATCCCATTTTGAGTCAAACAAGATAGTGCAGCCATACTCATTGTCAATATAGCAGGTTGTGTAAATTCTGTCTTATTCAATTCTGATTCTTGTTCAAAGCAAATATTGCTAAGAGAAAAACCAAGCGCTTCATCTGCCCTTTGAAACAGTTCTTCGGCACAAGCATACTGTTCCTTTAATTCTTTTCCCATACCAACATATTGTGCACCTTGTCCACTAAATAAAAAAGCTGTTTTCATGATTTTTCTCCTATCGTACCTTATTTTTTGACATTTTCTTATAATGATAAGCAAGGGAGCAAAACGCTCCCCATTGTTTTTTGTTATCTCATCAAATTGACAGCATTTTTCATAATGCTTGTATATTCTTTGTAAAGTTCTTCAATAATTTCTTTTGCTGTTTGTTCTTTACTGACTAATCCGGCAATTTGACCGGACATAACGGAGCCATTTTCCATATCTCCGTCAGTAACGGCTTTTCTCAATGCGCCTTTTCCCAATTCTTCCAATTTTTCTGCCGGTGCATTTTCTCTTTCCAATGCTTCGTAAGCTCGTGCCATTTTATTACGAATGACACGAACAGGATGTCCTGTAGATAAACCAGTTGTTGTGGTATCAATATCTTTTGCTTTTAAAATCCTTTGTTTATAATTTGGGTGGACAGTACATTCTTTTGCTACAAGAAATCTTGTACCCAGCTGAAAAGCAGACGCTCCCAGCATAGTTGCCGCCGCCATTCCTCTACCGTCAGCAATTCCTCCTGCTGCAATGACAGGAATATCAACAGCGTCAACCACTTGCGGTACCAATGCCATTGTTGTTGTTTTTCCAACATGACCCCCTGATTCCGTTCCTTCTGCTACAACAGCATTCACGCCTTCTTTAGCAAAGCGTTTTGCAATGGCAACCGAAGGAATGACAGGTATTACTTTTGCTCCCATTTCTTGAAAAGCCTTTAAATGTGTAATGGTACTGCCTGCCCCTGTTGTAATAACAGGGACTCTTTCTTCACACACCACTTTTGCAATCTCATCAGCAAATGTAGATAACAGCATAATATTGACTGCATAAGGACGGTCTGTCATTTCTTTTAGTCTGCGGATTGCTTTCCGACAGCCTTCCCCATCAAGGTGTCCCGTTGCCAAAACGCCAAGTCCTCCGGCATTGGACACTGCAGAAACCAGTTCTGGATTAGAAATCCAAGCCATAGCTCCTTGTATAATGGGATATTCTATCCCAAGCAGTTCGCAAATATTTCCATACATAAAATTGTTCACCTTAACCTTCAGACATTTTTATTTTTTGCTGTCTTCTACGATTTTTACAACGTCAGCAACTGTTTTAATAGATTCTGTATTTTCAATTTTTACATCAAATTCATCTTCAATATCATTGATAATTTGGAATAAATCCAAGCTGTCTGCTTCTAAATCTTCCATAACGCTTGTTTCAGGTGTAATTTCAGCAATGTCTTTTCCTGTTTGCTCAGCAATAATTTCTTTAATTCTTTCTAATACTTCCATTTTTGTTCCTCCTTAAATTTAAAAAAATAATTATTCATTTTAGATTTTAACAAGTAGTCCACCCCATGTGAGTCCACCGCCAAAACCTGCCATTAATATATAGTCTCCTTGTTGCAACAATTCTTTTTGCATCATTTCATGCAATGCAATAGGAATTGTTGCAGCGGAGGTGTTACTGTATTCAGCTATATTCATATAAAACTTTTCCAAAGGAATTTTTGTTTTTTTTGAAATCACTTCCACAATGCGGGAATTTGCCTGATGCGGTATGACATATTTTAGGCAGTCAGCACTAATACTAGACTTTTCAATCAAGCGTAAAATGCATTTTGGCGTTTGTCTGGTAGCAAAGTCAAAAACTGTTCTGCCATCCATATGTAAAAAGCTATCTTTTGCCTCCTCAGCTTGATTAAACAAATTAGAAGCTTTTTTTTCAGCGCAAGTTAAAGACATGCCTCTGCTGCCATCACTGCCCAATTCTTCTGCCAACACTCCGCATTCTTCTTCAGACGCTTGCAAAAAAACACCTCCAGCGCCATCTCCAAATAACACGCAAGTGCTTCTATCATTAAAATCTAAATGTTTTGAAAGTACTTCTGCACCAATTATCAATGCATTTTTATAAACGCCGCTTTTTATAAATTTGTCTGCTGTACTGAAACCAAAAATAAAACCGGAGCAAGCCGCTGCTAAATCAAATGCAACAGCGTTAGAAGCACCTATTTTTGATTGCACTAAACAAGCCGTAGAAGGCGTTGTATAGTCTGGAGATACAGTTGCTACAATAATCAACTCAATATCTAATGGATTAATATTGCCATTTTTTAAAATTTCTATAGCAGCTTTTGCTGCTATATCTGATGTATTTTCTCCGTCCGAAAAATGCCTTCTTTCTATTCCACTGCGAGAACGAATCCATTCATCACTTGTATCTACATATTGAGAAAGCATATCATTTGTAACGATTTTTTCAGGAACATATGCTCCTGTAGCTTTAATTTTTGAAAAAATCATCTTTTTTCTCCCTTGTTTAAAAATATTTTTGCAAAAATGTATTTAATTTTGTTAAAGCTTGAGAAAGAACTTTTTTTTCTTCTTCTGAAAGTCCTTCAATGGTTGCTTTGACCATATTTTTATGAAACTGTTCATCGACTCGATACAAAAGTTTTCCCTTTTTTGTCAAACGTATTTTTACAACACGCCTATCTGTTTCACAACGAAATCTTTCTACATATCCTTTTTTTACAAGATTGTTGACCGCAACAGTCAATGTACCCACTGTGATACAAAGACTTTTTGCAACCTCGCTCATACTTTTTGATTCATACATACCAATAGCTTCAATAGTATGTACTTCTGCTACAGAAACATCAAAAAAGTTTTCTTTTTTCAATGCTTTTTGTTCTATTGTCAATATATTATTGAATGTATCTACTAGCAAAGTATTGATAACAGCCAGAGTCTTGTCCATAATTTCCTCCTCAATTTTATCAGATACCAAATACTTTGATAATCAAAGTATATGATACTTTTTTTCTCTCGTCAATCTCCATTATGAAAATAATCTATTCAATTTCATAATATTTTTTAGTAAAATGTAACAATTTATACAAGATATATTGACAATAACTTTGATTTGTACTATATTTTCAAGTAATTACTACTATAAATTCTACATCATGTAGTTATAAAAACTATATGATTTTTAAGGAGTGTCCATTTTATGAAATTAAAACCACTTCATATTGGTGATTTGACAATACCTGTTCCTATCATACAAGGCGGTATGGGCGTTGGCATTAGTCTTTCTTCCCTAGCAGGAGCTGTTGCAAAAGAAGGTGCAGTCGGCGTTATTTCTGCCGCGCAACCGGGTTTTTCTGACAAAGATTTTTTGAAAAATACAATGCAAACAAATTTGCGTTCTTTGGCTTATCACATCAAAAGAGCAAAAGAAATTTCTCATGGAGGCATTATTGGGGTTAATATTATGAGAGCCGCTACCCATTATCAAGAATATGTAGACTGTTGTATCCAAAACGGTGCCGATATGATTATATCCGGTGCAGGATTACCTATGGAATTACCTGTTTTAGTAGGTGATGCCCCTATCAAATTTGCTCCTATTGTTTCTTCTGTAAAAGCTGCTAAAGTATTATTACACAGATGGGATAAAAAAGGTCAAAGAATGCCGGATTTTGTTGTTATCGAAGGTCCAAAGGCAGGAGGACATTTAGGCTTTTCCGAAAAAGAACTTGTAGAAGGCTTAGCAAATGATTATGCTTCTTATGATGAGGAGGTAAAAGGTATTGTTTCTTTTGTAAAAAGTTTTGAAGAAAAATATAATCGTCCTTTTCCTGTTATTTTCGCAGGAGGCGTCTATGATAGAAGAGATATTGACCATTACATGGCATTGGGCTGTGATGGGGTACAAATGGCAACTCGTTTTGTAGCTACAGAAGAATGTGACGCAGATATTCGTTATAAATTAGCATATGTTCATGCTAAAAAAGAAGATATTACAATTGTAAAAAGTCCTGTTGGCATGCCTGGGCGCGCCATTGAAAATACTTATATGAAATTAAGAAAAACACAGCGGGAAAATATAACAAAATGCTATAAATGTTTGGAAAGATGTAACCCTGCTACAACTCCTTATTGTATTACAGAAGCTCTCATTCGTGCTGCCCAAGGCGATGTAGAAAATTCCCTCCTATTCTGTGGCGCCAATGCTTATAAAATAGATAGAATTACAACTGTAAAAGAAATTATAGATGAGTTAAATCAATAAAATTATGACCACCGGCTAAGCCGGTGGGTTACTCTGCCTCTAGAAAGGGCTGTTACCAACAATACTTACCAGTGCTGTAAAAGTCCGTCAAACGCTCTACTTTCCCAACGCCGCATTTAGCAGCTATCTTTGTTTACTTTTTCGCCTGTAAACGAATCAATGTACTCATTGAAACTGATTTGATCTGTCATACATTCTTCTTTTCACTGATTATTCACGTATTTTTTTGTGTTTTTCTCAACTGTATCAATGTAATAGCCGCTACACCAAAACGTTCTGTTTCCATATTCGTATTTTAAACTTGTATGTCTATCAAAAATAATGAAAACTTTTTCCTTTCAAATATTCAACTATTTTTGACACAGTGTACTTGGGTGGTATACCAATCAGCATATGATCTGGACAACTTTCTTCCGCTATCATTTCTATTGTTTTTCTTTTATATAATTCTATAAATATTTTCCCTATTTTAATTTTCATTTTCCATATAGTAATCTTCTATACTTTGGCAATACAATATGATATTTACATTCCCAACTTGTATGTGCTAAATGATTCATATAAAAACCTCCTATGCTTTCTTGTGTCTTAGCAGACTAACATAGGAGGTTTTTGCTTAAAGCTAAAGCTCGCTGATTATCCCAGCATAGTCGGTAATTTTTATTATGCAGGCGTACCGAAAATAGTTTGTATTCCAAAATAGCCTAAAACTAAAATACCCAGTACAATTCTATACCAGCCAAAAGGTTTAAAGTCATTTCTTTTAATATATCCCATCAAAAATTTAATAGCAATCACAGAAACCACAAATGATGTAATCACTCCTACTAAAAGAACAGCAATTTCATCACTTTCAAAAGCTAATCCAAACTTTATAAGTTTTAATACGCTTGCTCCAAACATAACCGGCACAGCTAAAAAAAATGTAAATTCTGCTGCTACCGTGCGAGACATACCAATCAATAATCCTCCTATAATAGTTGCGCCCGAACGAGACGTTCCTGGAAATACCGCTGCAATTAACTGAAATAATCCTATTAAAAACGCTGTTTTATATGTAATTTGGGAAAGCTTTGTAATCTGTGGTCTTTTTCCATGATTACTATTTTCAATAATTATGAATAAAATACCAAATAAAATCAGCATAATAGATACTGTTTGATAATTATAAAACCATGCATTTAATTGGTCATCAAATAGTAATCCAACTATAGCCGCCGGTAAACAGGCAAATATAATTTTAAACCACATTTGAAGTATTGATATTTTTACATGAAACTCTCTTTTAAAAGAAAAAGGAAATAACTTTTTCCAATAGAGCCATACTACTGCCAAAATCGCGCCTAATTGTATTACAACAAAAAACATTTCCATAAATTCTTCAGACATTTTTAATGTCACAAATTCATCCAGCAATATCATATGTCCTGTGCTGCTAATGGGTAGCCATTCTGTAATTCCTTCTACAACGCCAAACAAAAATGCCTTGAAAATCTCTCCCCAGTTCATTTTTTTCCTCCTTTTTTAAATTTACTTCTTCCATTTTAAACGATTTTTGTATTCTTGTCTATGTGGTTGTTTCTATTATTGACTTTTTTTGCAAAAAGCTATACTCTTAATATAATACTATTTTTTGTCATCATTTAGTCAAATTATTCTCAAAGGAGTTTGATTATGTTAAAAAAAATAATGGTTTCTATTCTATTCTTTTTTATTTATTTTTTAATAGGCTGTCAAAACACAACTTTTTCTGAAACACAACAAAATGCTTCTTCTAAAAAAACAGTGGAACAGACAGGGCATACAGCATGGATTTATACCCCTTCCACTCGAACAATACCCAATACTATGACTGAATATGATGCTCCCTTAGAATTTACAGTAAATGATATAATTGTCACAGAACAATTGCCTGTTGCCAAAAATTTAAAAAATGATTATGAAGATAACTTAAATACATTTATAGAAGAAATTACTGCAAAATTTGGTGAAAAAGTTTTACATGATATTGATTTTTCTTCATTACATCAACAAACAAACTTTTCATCAAATTCTATAGAAAATCATATTTTCATTACTGGAAATTTATCTTTTATTGGACCTTATGCCAGCATTTACTTAACTGCTACTCCAAGTGTAGTACATCAATATACAGGTGAAACTGTTGATTTATCCTCTTTTACCAAAGATACTTTTTCTTATGCAACATTTTATCATGTACAACAAAAAAAAGAAGTTCCTATTGAACAATTATTTTTACAAAATAAACAATATCTTTCTATCATAGAAAAACAATTGCAAAAAGAACTTTTTTTTAGAGAATCAGAATCTTTTAATATTATAAAACGACCATTTTCAAATTTATCAGAAAATGATATTTTGCTTTCTTACCATAATGGTTTGGATACAAATACATCCCCCTATTTTTTGGTTACATTAAAAAAAGAAAATCCATATTGTATCAATGAAACAAACTTTGAAATAGACTTATCTTTATTGCTACCATATCTTTCCTTTTCTCCCAATGAAATAGAAGATATTATGGATATTCCAAATTTACTGACAAAGCAATTGATTGATACTACGGATACTTTTACAGTAGAACAGGATACTTCTATTACAGTGGAAGGCTGTAGCAATAGTTTTTTTATTTGTGTCAGAAATTACAAAAATCAAGAAATGACGGAAAATGTAAATGAACAGTTATCTGCTGTTCAAAGGACTTATATTAATACCACCCCTCTTTCAGCTTATTTTTCTGACGCAAATACTCCTTCACTTAAAGTTGTATCTTATAAAGGACTTGGTCCATTTTTAAAAGTATTTATGTTAAGCGATATCATTTTAAATAATAAATATATGTTTAATCAACAAAATATACTCATTTATATGCCGACAGGCGAACAAATGACCGTTCGTGACTTACTTCTACCCGAAACGATAGATAAACTGACAGAGCAACAATTGTATTATCTAGATACTACCAATTTTACACTAGACAGTACTGGTACTATTACTGTACCTTTGGAAACAGTTGCAGAAGATGGCAGCATGAATCTTACTTATGAAAGTAAACTATTTAATTTTGCAAAATATTCTAATTTTTAAAAAAGGAGTTTTTTATGAAAAAACCTACAAAAATATTGATTTTTGTTTTATTTTTTATACTGTTTTGCAGTATGATTACAGCTACTGTTTATATGTATTTTCTTGACCAACAAACAATACAACAACAAAACGAAAATACAAAAACTTCTGATAATACAGATATCTCGAATCAAAAAGTAGTTGCAACAGAAAACAAACAACAAATTGACTGGAAACAATTTTCTACTATGGATTTTTATGATAGCGCATTTCCTCAAATAGCAGTTTCTGCCGTTACAGCGCCTATTGGAGAAAATATTCTTTCTGCGTTTTCTAATGATATTTCCTCTGAACAATCTTTGTTACACTATGGTACCATAGAAGAAAACTTTAGGAGTCTGCTTTCTGGAGAATGCGATATTGTATTTTCTCCTGAACCTTCTGAAGGGTTACTGGCACTGCAAGAAGAATACCATACAGAATTAGAATGTATCCCTATTTCAAAAGAGGCGATTGTTTTTTTAGTAAGTTATGAAAATTCTTTGGAAAATTTATATTTAGAAGATATACAAAATATTTATTCCGGAAAAATCACTTCTTGGGAAAATTTTACAGGAGAAGAAACAACAATTGTGGCTTATCAAAAAAATGAAAATTCATTACTACAGTCTATGTTTCATCGCTATATTCTTTCCAAAGAAAAAACAATGCAGCCACCTAAAAATTTGCAGTTTGATTCAGAAAAAAATTTAATCACTACACTTTCTTTTTATGACGGCAGTCCTTATGCAATAGGATATGATACCTATTATTATGCTAGTACTATACTTTTTGACTATCGTATCAAAATGTTGGCTATAGATGGTATTTATCCTACCAAAAAAAATATTGCTAATGGCATTTATCCTCTTATGACAAATTATTATGCTGTTATCAGAAAAAATAGCCAAATGGATGCTCCACAACAGAAACTCATACAATATCTTACTTCTCCAATGGGGCAAAAACTGATATCTGCAAGTGGTTATATCCCTTTATCAGAAGAATTTCTTCAATCAAAACCTCTAGTAAACTAGTGGTTTGAACAAGGGATATTATGTGCTTATTTCCTAAAAGGGAATATTGAAGATTTGGCATCGCATTATAATTACAGGCAGCTACGAAAAGTGGCTGTCTGTTTTGTCTTATTCTTCTCTGCTAACCATAAACAGGTCTGTGTACTCTTTTCACAATATTTGATCTGCTACATCATCTTCTTTCAACTGATTTTTTATCTATTCTTTTATCGCCTTTTCATTTCATCCTACTCTATCGATAAAATATCCTCTTGCCCAGAAATTTCTTCTTCCATATTTATATTTTAAATTTCCATGCCTATCAAATATCATCAGTGCACTCTTATCCTACAAACTGTGCTACACTCAAATATGGCGGTATATTGACTAGCATATGGATATGGTCTAGACATGCTTGCGCTTCAATGATCCCAACCTTTTTTCTTCGCACAATTTTCTAATGATTTGTACTATACTCTTCATTCTTTGTATATGGCTTTGCTTCTATATTTTGGTGCAAATATTATATGATATTGGCGTCTATATTTGGAATATGCAGTACTTTTTATTTGATTTTTCATGTAAAAAACCTTCTAATTTGTTTTCATAATCCGGTTTCCACACCTTCATTCTAAAATTATCATTAAGGGGTTTTTTTAGCAAAGCACCCAATAAAAAAGATAGCATATTATTTATGCTATCTTTTTTATCAATTTTCTTCTGATTCTTTTTTCTTTCCAAAACCAAAAAGTCCTTGTTTTTTTGGTTCTTCTTTTGGTTGTTCAATTTCTTTATTAGAAAGATTTGGTTCTCTTTTTCCAAACACTTCTTGCTTTAGTACAGGTATTTTTACTCCCTTATTCGTACCAAATTCTATAATAAAACATTCTGCTGTTACATCTGCCACTTTGCCAAATAGACCGCTATTTAACAAAACAGTATCTCCAACAGTAATTGCATTTCTCATTTCCTGCATTTTCTTTTCTCTCTTTCTTGTTGGACGAATAGAGAAAAAATACATTACTGCAAAAATAATGACACAATATACTATAATAACTGTTACAGGATTATTGCCAAACAATCCACTTGCTGCCTGTGTTTGCTGTGCTGCTTGTTCTGCAACAGCAGGCGCTGCTGTTGTTGCCGCTTGTGTCCCACTGGAAGGTATAATGGGCGTACTAGCGTCTAATAAAAATGTTGCTAAATTCGTCATATTGCTTATTCTCCTTATCTTTTTAACTTTCCTATATAATACAATACATTATATAGAATTTATCTGTATTCGTCAAGAAAAAGCCTATCAATTTTGTTGAAATCCTTCTAATTTTTCTTTTTTATATTGGGCAAAAATTCCCTGTTCCAAAGCATCTCGTATTTCCTGCATCATATGATTAAAAAAATACAGGTTATGCAATACACAAAGGCGCATTGCCAGCATTTCTTTTGCCTTGAACAAATGACGAATGTATGCTCTTGTATATCTTTGGCAAGTAGGACATCCACATCCTTCTTCAATAGGAGATTCATCTAATTCATATTTTGCATTCAATAGATTTCGTTTTCCGGCATTTGTATAAACATGGGCATGACGTCCATTTCTTGCAGGCAAAACACAGTCAAAAAAATCCACTCCTCTTTCTACTGCTTCCAAAATATTTTCAGGCGTTCCTACTCCCATTAAATAAGTTGGTTTATTTTGAGGCAAATGTGGTACTACCTCTTCTAAAATATAATACATTTCTTCATGGGTTTCTCCTACTGCAAGACCGCCGATAGCATATCCATCTAAATCCATATCTGTAATTCTCTTAGCATGTTCAATGCGAATATCTTCATATGTTGCCCCTTGATTGATACCAAAAAGCATTTGTTGTTTGTTAATAGTATCCTCTTTTTGATTAAGTTGATGTAGTGCATTTTTGCATCTTTGCAACCATCTTGTTGTTCTTTCTACAGAATTTTGAACGTACGTTCTTTCTGCCGGAATACCAATGCATTCATCAAATGCCATTGCAATGGTAGAGGCCAAATTGGATTGTATTTTCATACTTTCTTCTGGTCCCATAAAAATTTTTCTTCCATCAATATGAGAAGAAAAATAAACGCCATCTTCTGTAATTTTCCGCAAAGAAGTTAATGAAAATACCTGAAAACCGCCTGAATCTGTCAATATAGGCTTGTCCCAAACCATAAATTTGTGAAGACCGCCTAATTTTTTTACAACCTCATCACCTGGACGTAAATGTAAATGGTATGTGTTAGACAATTCTACTTGACAATTTACTCTTTCTAAATCCTCTGAAGAAACAGCTCCTTTAATTGCTGCAATCGTTCCCACATTCATAAACACAGGCGTTTGTATTACACCATGAGGCGTAAAAAAAGCACCCCTTTTTGCTCTTCCTTCTACTTTTAATAATTGATACATTTTTTACCTCATTTCTTTTTTTATTTTAATTACTATACATTTTTTTTACTTTTTTTTCAAGTCATATTCCCTTATATTATAAAATTCTGGTATAATAATACTCTAATGAAATTTTATAAAAAGAACGGAGAAACATTATGTCAAAAATTAACTTAATTGCTTCTTCTACATTTGGTTTAGAAGCTGTTGTAAAAAGAGAAATACTTACTTTAGGCTTTGAAAATGTAAAAACATACGATGGTCGTGTAGAATTTACAGGAGATGAATCTGATATTGTAAAAGCAAATCTGTGGCTTAGATGTGCGGGTCGTGTTTGGATTAAAATGGGCAGTTTTACAGCAGTCACATTTGACCAGCTTTTTGAACAAACAAAAGCAGTACCTTGGGGAGATTGGATACCAGAAGATGGAAAATTTACTGTGATTGGAAAATCTGTAAAATCCACTCTTTTTAGTGTTTCAGACTGTCAGGCTATTGTCAAAAAAGCAGTTGTAGAAAAATTAAAGCAAAAATATCATACAGACTGGTTTGATGAAACCGGAGCTTCCTATACCATACAAGTAGGTATTTTAAAAGATGTTGTTACATTAGCCATTGATACATCTGGCTCTGGATTACACAAAAGAGGATATCGTGAAAATGCTATGGTTGCACCTTTGAAAGAAACACTTGCTTCTGCTATGGTACAGCTCAGTTTTTGGAAAAAAGACCGTGTTCTTTTAGACCCTTTTTGTGGTTCGGGTACAATCCCTATTGAAGCCGCTATGCTGGCAAGAAACATTGCTCCGGGTTTAAGTCGAAAATTTGCCTGTGAACAATGGCAAAGAATTGGTGAAAAAAGATGGAAAGAAGCTCGCATTGCCGCTTATGAAGCTATACAATACGATGTGACGCCTGAAATTTACGGCAGTGACATTGACCCCCATACAATTTCATTAGCAAAAGAAAATGCTATAAAAGCAGGTGTTGATGATTGTATACAATTTGACGTGAAATCCTGTTTAGACGTCAAATTGCCTAAAAAATATGGTGTTATGATTACAAATCCGCCTTACGGCGAACGTATTGGCGAATTAAAAGAAGTAGAACATCTTTATAGAGTATTAGGAGAAATCATGCGACAAGATAACACTTGGTCTTGTTATGTTATCACTTCCATGGAATATTTTGAAAGTCTTTTTGGCAGAAAAGCAGATAGAAAAAGAAAACTATTTAATGGACGTATCAAAACAGACTATTATCAATTTGAAGGTCCTCGTCCTCCTAAAAAATAAAAATAGCCTTAAGGCTATTTTTATTTTTTATCTACGTCTTTTTCTCATACGAGGTCCACGATTACGACGATTTGATTTAAAAATATATTTAGAACGTCTTCTGATTCTACGACCTCTTATAGCTTTTACAATACCAATCAATATTACAAAAGCTACTATAATACCTGCTGCTGTTGCAAGCCCTTTCAGAGAAAATATATTTGAAGCTAAATTTTGAAAGAAAAATTTTATACTACTACCTATTGTACTTTTTTGTACTTCTGTAGCCGCAAAGACATTGACTTCTTTGATTACTTCATTATCTAATTTATAAGAAATCTTACCGATTTGATCTTCTTTTTGTATAGGAGCATTTAATTTAATAGAAGTATCTTCTGCATTATTATTTTCTGCTAATAAATCACTTCTATATTCCACTGTTTTTTGTAATTTTCCGACGTCTTCTTTTAAGATGTATTCTTTTACATCTTCTTTTACTACAGCATCTAATGTATCTCCTAAAAGACGGTTATGTCCAGACAATCCAACAGTATCTACTACATCTCCTGATTTTTGTAACTCTACCATTTCATAATTATTAAAACCATATTCAAACAATGCTTTTGTATCTATCCATCTTCCGGGGTCTTCATCATCAAACACAATAGCTATCAATGTTATACCATCTTTTTGAGCCGCAGCTGAAAGACAATCGCCAGCTTCATCTGTAAAGCCTGTTTTTAATCCAACAGCATATTCATATTGATATTCATTATCTGTAATTAATAAATTATGGTTAACCCAATTATATTGTTGTGTCACCAAAGTACTATTATTCTCTAAAGAATTTTCCGCACTATCTCCAGAATACTCTTTTTCTTTGGCAATTTCTGAAATTGTTTGATTTTTAAGAGCTTGCTGAGCAATCAAAAGCATATCTTGAGCAGTTGTATAATGATTTTCATCATGATATCCATGCGCATTTGTAAAATGAGAATTAGTAGCGCCTAATGCTTTTGCTTTTTCATTCATCAAATTTATAAAGACATTATTACATTCTTCAAAAGGAAGATTCTCATTATTTTCTACTTTTCTGGCAACAGCAACAGCCAAAACATTTGCAGAGTCATTTCCAGAAGGAATCATCAATCCTCGAATTAAGTTTTTAACAGAAAGCGTTTCTCCTTTTATATGTCCAGCTTTACTGGAATCCCAGGGAATTTCATCAATTTCTGTTCCTACCGTTACCAATGCTTCAGGACTAAAATAATCTAATGCTACTAATGCGGTCAATAATTTTGTCATACTTGCAGGATACATTTTTTTGTCAGCATCTTTTTGATAAATCACCTTTCCTGTTGATGCTTCTGCTAATATAGCTGTTTGTGCAGTAATTTCCGGCAAAGCTTCTGCTGCAAAAACAGAGCCTGGCAATACCATGCTGCAAAGCAATAAAGTAACAATACATTTGCTCCATTTTGTTTTTATGAACATAGTGTCCCTCCCGTAGTGCAATGATGATTCTATGTTTTTGATTTTATACAACTTCTTTTATTTTATCTGAAAAAACATAAAAATACAATACTTTCCAAATACTTTGTTTTAAAGCTGTATCAATCCTTTTTCCACCATTGTTTGTAATCCTATCATAACGCCTATTTTACCATGGTGCCATGACAAACCTCCTTGCATATATACAGAATAAGGAGGTTTGATTGGTGCATCTGCACTTAATTCAATAGAAGAACCCTGCACAAAAGCTCCTGCTGCCATAATCACAGGACAGTCATATCCCGGCATATCCCAAGGCTCCGGAGTGACATAGCTGTCTACAGGAGCCCCTTTTTGTATGCCTTGGCAAAAAGCAATTACATTTTCAGCACTTTCCATTTGAATAAGCTGTACAATATCCGCCCTTGTTTCATTTGATTTTGGCAATACAGAAAAACCAATTCCTTCAAATAACTTGGAAGTAAATATTGCTGTTTTTATGCTGGCGTTCACTACTTGAGGAGCCATAAAAAGCCCCTGTATCAATGAAGAAGTGATACCTAGCGTAGCGCCGACTTCTTTCCCCAATCCAGGGGCTGTCAGACGATAAGCTGCATTTTCCACAAATTCTTCTTTTCCTACAATATATCCTCCAATAGGAGCCAGTCCTCCTCCGGGATTTTTAATTAAAGAACCAACCGCCAAATCAGCTCCTACCTCTATAGGTTCTTTCATTTCTACAAATTCTCCATAACAGTTATCTACCATACAGATAATATCTTGTTTGATAGACTTTATAAATTCTATCAATTCTTTTATTTGTGCAATAGAAAAAGAAGTTCTCCATTGGTATCCTTTTGAACGTTGTATGGTAACTAGCTTTGTTTTTTTTGTAATCGCCTTTTCGATACTGTCAAAATCAAATTTATCTTCCGGCAATAAGTCCACTTGACGATAAGTAATGCCATATTCACGCAAAGACCCCTTCTCTTTTCTAATACCAATGACTCCTTGCAAAGTATCATAGGGTATCCCAACAGGAGATAATATTTCATCACCCGGTCTTAAATTTCCCGCCAATGCCACCGTTAACGCATGTGTTCCGGAAATAAGCTGCGGACGTACCAATGCTGATTGTGCACAAAATACATCTGCATAAATATTTTCTAAAACATCTCTTCCCAAATCATTGTATCCATATCCTGTAGTTGCGGCAAAATGTATATCGCTTAATTTATTTTTCTGCATAGCAGAAAGTACTTTAAGCTGATTATATTCTGTAATTTCATCTGCTTTTTGGAATTGTTCTTTGATTTGTTCTTCTTTTTGTAAACAATAGGTTAGCACTTTTTGACTAATGCCAAATTTTGTTTGCATCATATCATACAATTCTTGCATTTTTACTCTCCTACAATATTTAATTCTTTTAAATATTTTATAATATCATTTGTGGCTTGTGTTGGAGTTTTATTTGTAACATCTATCCACAATCCATTCGTTTGTCCTTTAAACCATGTTAACTGTCTTTTTGCAAAATGTCTTGTATTTTTTTTCAAATCAGATACTGCTTGCTCTAATGAAATTTTACCTTGAATATAAGGTATCAGTTCTTTGTATCCAATTGCCTGCATAGAAACCATCTCTTTGGTATATCCTCTTTGTAATAACTCTTCTACTTCTTTTAAAAGACCGTTTTGTAACATTACATCAATTCTTTTTTCTATTCTGTCATACAACACTTGTCTTTGCAGTGTCAAAATAACCATTGCTGTATGATAAGGAGATATTTTTTGTTTTTGTTCTGTATTATACTTTGAAAAACACTTTCCTGTAAAATGGTAATACTCCAATGCCCTTGTCACTCTTTTTATATTATTTGAATGCAATGTCTTTGCATACTCTGGGTCAACTTTTTTCAATTTTTCATACAATGCTTCTGCTCCGTATTTTTCTGCAAAAACATACATCTCTTTTCGAAAGCTGTCATCTTGCTGTATTTGTTCAAAATCAGTGTCATATACAATAGCATTGATATAAAAACCTGTTCCTCCTACTAAAATAGGAACTTTTCCTATTTTCCAAATTTTATTCATATATTCTTTTGCTTTTTTTTGAAATATCATCACATTATATTCTTCATCAGGCTCTATTTCATCTATCAAATAATGAGGTATAGATTGCATTTCTTTTTTTGTGGGTTTTGCCGTTGCAATATCCATATAACGATACACCTGCATAGAATCAGCAGAAATAATTTCTCCGTTAATAGATTTTGCCAAAAGAACCCCTACCTCTGTTTTGCCACAAGCAGTAGGTCCGCCAATAACGACTAAAGGTTTTTTCATTATATAAACCTCTTTTCCTAATTTTGTATTCTTTTAAATCTTTTTTCTAATTCATACTGTGTCATTTCTATAATAGTAGGTCTTCCATGAGGACAAGTAAAAGGATTTTCTAATTGTAATAGCTTTTCTATCAAAGCGTTTGCCTCTTGAAAGCTAAGCCTATCATTTGCTTTAACTGCCGCTTTACAAGCCATCGTAGCAATAGTTAAAATTTTTGTGTCATATATATTTTCAATAGAAGTTTCTCCTAACAAATCTAATAAGTCCAAAAAGAATTTTGTACTTGTAGGAGATTTAATAATAAAAGGCACGCTGCAAAGAGCATATGTTTTTTCTTCCAATAATTTGATAGAAAAACCAAAGCGATTGAGCAGTTCTTTATTGTCTTGCAAAACTTCTTTTTCTTTTTCTGTCAGCTGCAACAGCAATGGCTCTAGAAGCATCTGAGCAGTGACGTCTTCTTTTTTAAGCTGTTGCATTAACTCTTCATAAAGTATTCTTTCATGTGCTGCGTGTTGGTCAATCATAAAAATACTTTTTTCTTGTTCGACTATCCAATAAGTATGAAAGATTTGTCCTATAATGGTATAATTTTGGAAAAAAGTATCTCTTTTTCTTTTTTCTTCTTTTAAAGTATCAAAAAAAGTATCTGTTGTATCTTTTGTTGTCACATAATCCGCTTTTTTTCCAATATTGCCATACACTGCAACATCTTCCTGAACCTCTAGTATATGATTATTTTCTTTTTTTAGCAATTCATCC
>DVLQ01000166.1 GCA_018715395.1 Candidatus Coprocola pullicola
GACAAACAAACGCCCACCGTACACTTTATATGCGATATTGCAGACGTATTTTCTGTTAAGGTGGACGAGCTGTTAAAAGATGAAAAAGGAAATTGGGTTATATAGGAGGATAGCAATATGAACGTGACAGACAAAGTTTTTTTGCACGTTTATACCTGTGAATGTTGTGGCAAAGCAATCTATAAAGGGGATATGTATCTGGAAGAAGACAACGGACTACTTTGTGAGAGATGTGCAGAAGAAAATTTTTGGGACAAATTACAAATAGCAGACAAGCTGTTAAAAGATGAAAAAGGAAATTGGATGATATAGGAGGATAGCAATATGAACGTGACAGACAAAGGTTTTTTGCAAGGGGAAGAAAAATGGCTTACGCCTGAGGAGGCAGAAAAGAAATACATTTGTTTTGATTGCGGATATGAAATTTATGCAGGAGACAAGTTCATCCGTGACGGAGGATACATACAATGCGAGGAGTGTGCAAAAGAAGAACTGGAGGAACGTTTTCAAACAGCATAAAAAAAGCCCCCAAAGGAACGGCAATTCCAGAAGGGGGCACAACAAAAATAATCAAGTTTAGTTTACTGGAAAAACAGAAAAATTGCAATAGGAAATACATAAAGACAGGTGAAAAATATGGATTTAGAAAAAAGATTGTTAAATATGACTAGATGTTTGTTGAAACACGCCGCATTGGCAAAAGAAGAAAAAGACGAGATAGAAGATATGATTGCCTATCTGATGGAGGAAAACAGCCGTCTAAAAGCCGAAAACAGCAGATATTACGGTATGCTCCAAAAAGAAAGAAGAGTATATCGGCAAGAAAAAGAGGCATTGCAGGAGGAAAATAAAATACTTTCGGAATCTGTAAAAAGCCTTGCAAGAGAAATCAAAGACAGACAAGAGCCTGACTTTTGGCTGGATGAGGCAATAGAGTACAAAGCCAAAGTAGAGCAAATACAGGGGATATGAAACAGTTTACAAAAGAAAGAGAGTGAATTTTACAATGATAAAAAAACCAAATGAAATCGTACAGACAGACAATATTAAAATAAGGATGTTAATTGCAGGTTTTCCGGGAATTGGCAAAACAACATTAGGACTTTCTGCACCAAGACCGCTGTTGATTGATGCGGATTTTGGTGCGGCACGAGTCAATCCCAAACACAGAAAAGATACTATACAGCCAGATACTTATGAAGAATTATTAGAAGATTTGAAACCAGAAATTTTAGAAGAATATGAAACACTTGTTTTTGATACCGGAGGGGCATTATTGGAACTGATGAAAGCATATTGCATTAAACAAGATCCTAAAAATAGCAAAAAAGACGGTGCATTATCATTACAAGGATATGGAGCAGTAGCCAAAGAATTTCAACGTTTGATGCATATGGCTTATACGCAGTTAAAAAAGCACATTGTAATCATATTTCATGCAAAAGAAGAAAAAGACAACGACAGTACCAAACTGAGAATACTGATAGAAGGACAAACAAAAGATACCGTTTGGCAGTCCATGGATTTAGGAGGATTTATGGAAATGCAAGGAAGTCAAAGAACGATAGGGTTTACAAATTGTGAAAGATATTTCGCAAAGGGAACTTATGGGATACGAGGCGTAATGCCTGTTTATGAATTGGACGAAAACAATAAAAATACATTTTTGACGCAACTTTTTCATCAAATACAAAACAATCTTCAGAAAGAAACGGAGAGTTTTGAAAAAGAAAAAATAGCTTATGAAACTTTAATGGAAAGTTTTGACTTTGAACATACAGAAATTAATGTATTACTGGCTCAGATTAAAAAAGCAAAACATATTTTGACCAGTGAAACAGAGTTAATAGCAAAGTTTAAAGAAAAATTAAAAAAAGAAGGTTATATATACGACAAGGAGAAGGAAAAGTATGTACTTGATTACAGCAAGCTTACTCAATAGTTGGAATTATTTATTAAAAAGCGGAAATACAAAGGAATTTGAAAAGGTGTTGGAGAGAGTTCCAACACCTTCTACAGAAGCCATAGAAACAGGGTTTGCATTTGAAAAATGGTGTGAAAATTATTTTCCTGAAACAAAGGACGGTATGTTTCAAGTCACAGCCAAAAAGGCGGTGGGAGAGTATCTTTTATATGGAAGAATGGATTGTATCAAAGCAGGTACTATATATGATTATAAGTATACAAAAAGGTATGATGTAGGAAAGTTTTATGACAGCATACAAACGGCAATGTATTTTGAACTGATACCAGAGGCAAAAAGAATGTCTTATATTATCAGCAATACCAAAAATTTTAGTTTAGATACAATTTACAGAGAAGATTATACAAGAGAAGAAACGCAGCCTATATGGATAAGCATAGAGCAGTTTATGAAATGGATAAAAGATAATGGCTATAGTATGCAAAAGTGGCTTGTAAAATAGTTGATACTTTTTGAGAGTTATTTTTTGCAACACTATGTAAAAAAGAAAGATGTTTGCTGTCGTGATGACGGCAGACAGCAGAAAGAAGGGAACAAAGATGGGAAACAGAATACTGAAAGAAAGTATTTGCCGCAGTGAAGAAATTGATTCTTTGTCCTGGTTTGAAGAAGTACTGTTTTACAGATTGATTGTAGTATGCGATGATTTTGGAAGATTTGATGGAAGAACGAAAATTATAAAGGGGACTTGCTTTCCTTTAAAAAGTGTAACGGAAAAAGATATTGATAAAGCGCTTAATAAGTTATCGGCGGCAGGCTTGGTCAGAGTATATCAAGTACAAGGAAGACCGTACCTGCAATTGGTAACTTGGAGTGTGCATCAAACAATCCGTAATCAAAAAAGCAAATACCCTTCTGAAGAATCATCGGATTTAGAAAAAGAAAAAAATAATTGTAATCAATTGAAAACAATTGAAAACAATTGCAATCAATTGAAAACAATTGAAAACAATTGCAATCAATTGCAATCAATTGAAGACAATTGCGTCTTTAATCCAATCCAATTCGAATCCAATTCGAATCCGAATCCGAATGTATGCTCCGAGCAAAAGCATTCGGAGCCGCCGCCAGAAGCATCTGCAGAACCACCAATTATCACTTTGCAGTTAAATACCGGAGAAGAATATCCCATATACAACAAAGACATAGAACAATGGCAAGAACTTTACCCGGCTGTAGACATATTACAGCAATTCAGAAAAATGAAAGGGTGGATAATAAGCCATCCCAAACAGCGAAAAACCGAAGGCGGAATACTAAAATTTATAAACCGTTGGTTAGCAAGAGAACAAGACAAGGGAGGAATAGCCTATAAAGCGACTTCAGAGATAAAACAAACGCCTGTCAAACAAAATCGGTTTTGCAACTATGAGCAGAGGAATTGGGATTTTGCAGAACTGGAGCGAATGGAGAGAGAACGGCTGCAAGGTACAGATATGGGATGATGAATTCACAAACAATCCCTATACGGAAATATTGAAAAAATCAGAAAGGGCAGGAGTATGAGAGTATGTTTTACGGTATGGCAAGAGCCACAGGGAAAAGCCCGCCCCAAGTTTGCCAAAAGAGGACGGTATGTGACTGTGAGAACGCCTGAGAAAACAAGGGCGTATGAAAAGAGCATACGAGAGGCTTATTTACAGCAGTGCGGCAATCAAACGTGCTTGGAGGGGGGAAGCGTGGAGATGAAAGTGACGGCTTATTTTAAAATTCCCAAAAGCGCAAGCAAAAACAAAAGACAAGCCATGCTTTTGGGAGAGATACGCCCCACCAAAAAGCCAGATGCAGACAACATATTGAAGGCAGTGGCAGACGCTTTAAACGGCGTGGCTTACAAAGATGACGCTTGTGTGGTGAAAATGGATGTAGAAAAGTTTTATGCCGACGTGGGAAGAATAGATGTTGTGGTGGGAAGTTTTTAGAATAGCCAAAATATTGCGTATTTTACCGTTTATATCGAAAAATAATATGTGAATGATATTTTATATCAAAACAATAAAAAATTTGTTACAGACGAAAATAGGAGATATTTTCATAATGGCAATCAGAAAGACTTTGTGTTGCATGAAAAACCGATAGGGGAAGATTACAGCAGTATAGATGTCATAAATCAAAATGATATTTCAGAAAATTTAAATTTCAAAAAAATAAATATTTCAAAAACAGATAGAAATTGTTTCGAAATATGATTAAAAAACAGTCGGGA
>DVLQ01000167.1 GCA_018715395.1 Candidatus Coprocola pullicola
CATCAATTGTTTGAATCAATAATTCATTGCCCAAAGCCATACCAACACGCATGCCGGCAAGAGAGCGAGATTTGGAAAAGGTTTGTACAATCAAAAGATTTTGATATTTTTTTAATAATTCCACAGCAGAATAAGCCCCAAAATCTACATATGCTTCATCGATGATTACAATAGAATTTTGATTTTGGTCTAAAAGTTGTATAAGAGATTGCTTTGTTTGACCAATCCCTGTAGGGGCATTGGGGTTTGGCAGTATAATACCGCCATTTTCTTTTTTATACTCTTTAATATCAATTTCAAATTGTTCATTTAAAGCAATTGTTTCATAAGGTATCTGAAAAAGAGAGCACCACACAGGATAAAAGGAATAAGTGATATCCGGAAATAATATAGGCTTTGAAGAATTAAAGCAAGCCATAAAAGCAAAAGCAATGACTTCATCAGAACCATTTCCTACAAAAACTTGATTTTCATTTAAATGAAAATGCTCTGCTACTGCTTTTTTTAATTTTAAAGCAGAGGAATTGGGATACAAACGAAGCTGGCTTGCGGAAAAATTTTGCAATGCCTCCAATGCCTTTGGAGAAGGCGGATAAGGATTTTCATTGGCATTAAGTTTGATAATGTTTTTGTGAGCGGATTGTTCTCCAGGAACATAAGGGTCGATTTTTAGAAGATTGTCTTTCCAATTTGACATAGTGTTCACCTCATTTATTCTTTTGTATTATTGTTCTAAATCTTTATTTACAGTATCTACTTCTAATGATTTTTCTATTTTTCCAATACCATTTTTATGAAATATGGGTAAATAGATAAAACCCTTAGACGCACTTTTTTTGACAATGGTTTTTGGTAGTTTGTAAATACCTTTTACTGCTTTTGCACTAGCCGAAAGAGAACGTTTGGCAATATGTCCATAGATTGTTTCCGGGCGATAAAGTTCTATTGTTTTTTGGTAGAGTACTTCCATATTTTCTGCAAATGCTTCTACAGAAAGCGCTTGCATTTTTAAAAAGGAAGCTTCTGAAAGACGTTTTTGTAATGTAGGTGTACACAAAAGAAGATAAAGTTTTTCTATCAAATCTTCTTGTGTTTCAAAAAGAAGTCCTGTTTTGTTGTTTTCTATGATGTTTTGGATAGATTCATCTTTTTTTGCTACTACAGGGATACCTCCTGCCATGGCTTCTGCAAAGGTAAGCCCCTGTGTTTCTGATACAGATGCGCTGCAAAAAACAGTACCGATTTGATAGTATTTTCCGATTTCTGACCAAGGCTTTGCTCCGATAAAGAGTACTTTGTGAGCGATATCCAATTGTTTTGCAAGATTTTCCAAATTTGTTTTTTCAGGACCGTCTCCCACAATCACCATTCTGGCTTGAGGTATTTTTTCAAATAATTTTGGCAATGCCCTTAATATAACGTCAATGCTTTTTTCTTTTGCTACACGACCTACAGACAATATAACCGGCGTATCTTCACAAAGTCCTAAAGAAGTTTTTAGTGCAAGGGTATCTTCCGGCAAAAAGTTATTTTTGGAAAACAATGAGGTGTCAATACCTGTTGGTATTACCTCGATAGGTTTTGTGACGCCGTATTTTTCTAAAAAATGTTTTGCTTTTTCTGTTGGAGCAACAACTGTTGTTGCACTGTTGCAAAAAAGTTTGCTAAATTCTTTTGCCATAGTCGGCGTGACAATGTAGCCCTTTCCGATATAATGCACATAGTCTTCATACATAGTATGATAAGTGTGTACCATAGGCAATCTTTTGACAGAAGAAAGCAGTTTTCCAAATATGCCAAGAGGAAATTCTGTTTGTGTATGAACAATATCCAAATGCAAATGGGAAATCTGATTTAAGGCACGAGGAGAATACACAAGCCCCATGCGATAATTGCGAAGTAATATAAAAGGTAAGCTGGGCATGGCAATAACGTCTTCATCTTTTTGCACTTGGGGGGTATGAGGATCCTTTGGAGTAAAAATATAAACACGATGTCCTCTTTTTCGTAAAGCTCCAGCCAGCGTATGCACGGAAGTGGCTACGCCATTGATTTGTGGAAAATAAGTATCTGTAAATAATCCGATGTTCATATAAAATAAGCCTCCTAACTGTTGCAATACAACGAATAAATTGGCCAAATATTTTGCCGAATCTAATAGGCATTTTAATACAAAAAAGACTTCTTGGCAACTATTGTGCTTTTAAAGTAAGAAAAGTGACAGAATTTAAGCAGTATATGGTATACTGGTAGCAAAAAAGTATTTTTCATTCAGATAGGAGAAAAGATATGCAATTTAATATACAACAGCAAAATGCAATACAATATAACAAAGGCGCAATGCTTGTATTGGCAGGTCCGGGAAGCGGTAAAACAACGGTGATTATACATCGTATAAAATATTTGATAGAAATACATCATGTAACACCGGAAAAAATACTGGTAATTACTTATACAAAAGCTGCCGCAACGGAAATGAAAGAGAGATTTTTAAAATTGCAAGTCATGGGAGGAGAAAGAGTAACTTTTGGCACATTTCACAGTGTTTTTTTTAGAATACTTCGTCAAGCGTATGGATATCAATTGCAACAGATTATAAGCGAAGAGGAAAAATGGGGTCTTTTTAAAAAATGGATAACAGAAGCAGAAATAGAAACAAATGACCAAGAAGAATACATCAAAGACCTTTTATCGGAGCTATCTCTTATGAAAAACGAATTAATCCCTTTAAAACAATATCATTCTGTCAATTTTCCCGAAGAACTGTTTCATTATTTTGTAAGAAAATATGAAAGATATAAAGCAGTACAAAATAAAATTGATTTTGACGATATGCTGACACAATGCTATGAATATTTGACAACAGAGGAAAAGGGAAGAAAATATTGGCAAAGCCGTTTTGAGTATATTTTACTAGATGAATTTCAAGATATTAATCAAGCCCAAAATGCTTCTATCAGAGTGCTGGCAGAGCCGGAGAATAATATTTTTGCAGTAGGAGATGACGACCAAAGCATATATTGTTTTAGAGGGGCTAGACCGGAATTTTTATTGCAGTTTCCTCAAAAATATCAAAATGCACAAAAAATAATATTGCCTGTCAATTATCGTTCTACAGAAAGGATTATCAAGCTTTCTGAAAAAATTATTTCTCATAATAAAAAGCGTTTTCAAAAACATATGCATGGACAAAAAGGAGATGGAAGAAAAATTGTATTTTTTACAGAAAAAGATGCTTTTACGGAAGCGGAAAAAATCAGTGAAAAATTGGCAAGGCTGAGTCAAAAAGGAATTGCTTATGAGCAAATGGCAGTAATTTACAGAACAAATTTGCAGGGTGGCGTTTTTACAAGGGCATTGACAGAAAGAGGCATTCCTTTTGTATTAAAGGACAAGAGCATGAATGTTTATAATCATTGGATTGCAAAGGATTTGACGGCATATCTTTTGCTGGCGCAGCAACCTCAAGACGATAGTGCATTTCGGCGCATTGTCAACAAACCAAAAAGATATATCAGCAGAGAAATTCTCCAACAAGCCGAAAAATTGCCCTATCCTTTTGTAAAGAGTTTATTTTTACTGCCTCAACTAAAAAAATATCAGTCGGTACATTTGCAAGAATTGAAAGAACACTTGACTCAAATCAAAAAGAAAAAACCTGTAGAAGCATTAAAATATATTCGCAAGATAGTAGGCTATGATGAGTATCTAAAAGAATATTCTCAGTTTAGAAAAGCTAGTTTGGAGGGGTATTTGGAATTAGCAGAAGAAATTACGCAATTTGCAAATGCAGCCGATGACACAGAAACATTTTTGCAAAAGCTCTCTGAAATGGCACAAGAAATGGAAAGAAATAATACGGCGTCTAAAAATAAAATACAGGGCGTTACCCTCTCTACAATGCATTCTGCAAAGGGATTGGAGTTTGAAGTGGTATTTATTCCAAGCATCATACAGGGTGTGATACCTCATGAAAAAAATTGTTCACAAGATAAATTGGAAGAAGAAAGAAGGCTGTTTTATGTGGCTGTGACAAGGGCAAAAAGCAGACTGTATCTTTCGGAGATTACAACAAAGTATGATAAAAAAACACAGCGTTCTTGTTTTTTGAAAGAACTGGGATTGAGATAAAAAGAACTTTGCAAAAATAACTGTAATAAAAATGTAAGAAAGAATTAGTATTTATATTTTTTGGAAATTGGTATAATAATAGCAGAAAATGATAAGGGAGGTTTCAGCATGAAGTCAAACAAAAGACAGGAAAAAAGACGACGCATGGCGGCTATTGTAGCCATTGTTTTGGTCATTGCTATGGTAATTAGCTTATTGACGCCTATTTTTTCCCAAAGCGCCGGCGCCGCGCAAACAAGCGCAGAAGCCGCACAAGTGTCCAATAATCAACAAAGTTCTAATAAAGAACAAACAGAAATTGGTTTAGAAAAATTTACTGTAGATACCAATATTGGATTTGACCAACAATATATGGTAGGAAAAGTAACGCCCTTTTGGATTGGAATAACAAATCATAGCGATGATTTTAATGGCGAATTGCAAATAAAGGTATGCTCTTATATTGGCGCAACTGGAGAGGGAGATATTTATTCTTTATATTATCAACCTATACAACTGCAAAAGCAAGCAAGCAAACAGCTTTATTTGAACATACCAACAGAAAATATTCAAAAAAATTTTGAAGTATCTTTAGTAGATAAAAATGGTACGGTTGTTTATAGAAAATATGTGGCGGCAAAGGCGTTAGACCCTGAAACAATATTAATTGGCATATTGTCTGAAAGACCGGAGGATTTAAGCTATTTATCCGGATTATACTTTGCACAGCAAAGTAATGCTACAGAAGAATATACAAAAACTGTTTTTTTGGAAGAAGATGATTTTCCAACAGAAAAAATGGTTTTAGAAAATTTTAAAATCATTGTAATAGATGATTTTGATACCAATTTATTGTCGCAACAGCAAAAGCAAGCATTGCTGCAATGGATAAAAGAAGGAGGAACTTTGCTACTTGGCACAGGCGTTAACGCACAAAAGGTATTTAATGGCTTGCAGGAAGTACTGCCATTAACAGAAAATGGTGTCAAAAGACAAACCGTTACAATAGCAGCAGAAACTGTAACGGCAGATATAGCCGATGTGACAGCAGAGGGATTAACGCCTTATATTACAGAGGGAGATACCATTTTGATGTCGGCTATGAAATTGGGAGCGGGCAATGTAATTGTACATCACATTTCGCTTTCTTTGGCTCCGGCTACAGAGATTTATCATTTTGCAGAATATGTGCAAGAAGGCTGTGAATTAGTTTCTCCTCTTTTAATGGAAATGTATTCAGATGATTATGATTATACTGTAGGCACATTAGATTATATTGCAAGAAGATTTCCTCAGTTGAAGACAAACAGCATTTATATGATATTATTTGCCATACTGATATACGTCATATTCATAGGTCCTATTCTTTACATGATATTAAAAAAGAAGGATAAAAGAGAGTTAGGATGGGTTGTCATACCTGTTGTTTCTTTATGTTTTGTTGTGCTTGTATTTTTGCTAAGTATGAATAGTCAATATAAAAACGGTATTGTCAACATTGTTTCGGTAACAGACTTGACGCCCAAGGAAAGCATTAGCACAACAAGTATTATGGGATATGCAAAGTCTAATCAAAAAGGAGATATTGTGTTAAGCGCAGAAGAATTTATGAATGTGGCAGTACCTTCTGATAGTATATGGCGCAATTATAATATGGAAAGAAAAAATGATTATTGTTCCAACAAAATATTGGCGGCAAATGCTACAGAAATTACATATTTTAATAAAGGAAGCTGGGACGATAATGTTTTTGTACTGCAAACAAAAACAGATTTGGGCGGAACCATTGACAGCACCATTGGCATAGAGGGAAATTATTTTGTAGGAAGTATTATAAACAATACTAAAAAGGATTTTAAGGACGTTGTGATTGTAGCCAATGAAAGAGTATTTTATATAGAGGGTTTACAATCAGGACAAAGCTATGAAATCAAAGAACCCATTGAAAATAGTTCCGAAAGTGGTGTGGAAATGAATTTGTATCAAGAATTTAATAAAGCTTTCGGAGATTTGGATAATAGACAAGAAACAACCAAAAGAATAAAACAAGGAGAACTTTCCAGACAAGACGTATATCGTATGATGAGAGAAAAAAATATGATACAGGATTATACAAATTTTAACACTACACCATCTCAGCTGGAAGAGGCAAAAGAAATATTTGTTGACATATATGCTTTTGATGAAGAAACCATATTGCCTTTTTCATTGGAAATTAATGGAGAGCAGGCGTTGGAAAATAATTTAAATTTATATCATGTAACATATCCTATTGATTTGTCAAAAACAGAAAATTTTCAGCTACCCTTTCATATGATAAAAGGATTGGCCATGGTGGATAGAAACGACTATAGAATCAATGATTACGGAAATTCTATTTATGTGCAAGAGATGACAGAAATAGAATGGAATTTTGCATTGCCAGAAAATACAACCATACAGGAATTTCAAATACGCTCTAACAATGCGGTAGATTATTTTTATGCTTCTCCTCAGATTTATAATGTTCAAACGGGAAACTGGGAAACACTAAAAAGTGATTTGTATACAGAGGTGTCGCCTTATATCAACACATCAGAAGCAGGAAATTTTATTAGAGTAAAATATTTTTTAAGACAAGAAGTAGAAGTGCTTTATCCTGAAATAAAAATGAAAGGAGCGGGACAGTATGCTGGAAATTAAGCACCTTTTCAAACGATATGGAAAATTTACTGCAGTAGACGATTTGAATTTAACTGTGCCCGACAGCAGTATATTCGGCTTTGTAGGACCTAATGGAGCGGGAAAAACAACTACAATGAAAATTATGTCGGGTTTGTTAAAGGCAACCAGCGGCAGTGTTATCATTGATGACATAGATGTTACAAAAAGTCCCAAGGCATTACGGGAAAATATAGGATATATGCCTGATTTTTTTGGTGTTTATGATGATTTGAAGGTATCGGAATACATGGATTTTTATGCCGGAACCTATTATATTGCCTATGAGCAAAGACCTGCTATGATAGATAATCTGTTAGAAATTGTCGACCTTTCTCATAAAAAAGAAGCATATGTTGACAGTCTTTCTAGAGGTATGAAGCAAAGACTATGCTTGGCAAGAAGTTTGATACACGACCCCAAATTGCTTATACTAGACGAGCCTGCTTCCGGGCTTGACCCTAGAGCAAGAGTGGAAATGAAAGAAATTTTAAAACAACTGCAAACAATGGGAAAAACCATTATCATCAGTTCCCACATACTGCCGGAGCTGGCAGAAATGTGTACGGAAGTAGGCATTATAGATAAAGGACATTTGGTGGTGCAGGGCAGTGTGCAAGAGATTATGAAACAAATGACAAAGGTAAGAAGAATACAAATACGTCCTTTGCAAGAAATGCAAAAGTTAGTAAGGCTGTTACAAGAACAGCCGGCTGTAGAAGATTTTATTGAAAACACGTTTGATGTGGAGTTTTCTTTTCAAGGAACAGACCAAGACTTGGCAATGCTGCTTAGGCAAGCTGTTTTAGCGGAAATACCCATTGCCTCTTTTAAAGAAAAGGAAGGGAATTTGGAGGAAATTTTTATGCAAGTGACAGGAGGCGAAGAAAAATGATGATGAATCCTGTGTTAAGACGAGAAACAAAAACAACGTTAAGAAACTGGAAAATGTTTGCTGTTATCACAGTGTATGTAGCAGTTGTAACCATTGGCGCAATGCTGTATATTTATGGCAGTATGTTTCGTTCTTATGATTATTCCTTTGACCCGCAAAGTATGATAGGAATGTATATTGTACTATGCGCTATGCAAATGGGATTGATGCTTTTGGCGGCGCCAGCATTGACAGCCGGCTGTATTAGCGGAGAAAGAGAACGACAAACATTAGATTTGCTTTTGATGACAAAAATGTCTTCTTTTTCTATTATAATGGGAAAATTGACGTCTTCTATGTCGACATTGATACTTTTGATGGTATCAACATTGCCTGTATTTGCCATTGCATTTTACTTTGGGGGCGTTTCGTTATTATCCCTTTTTGGCATGATGCTCTATATTGTGCTGACAGCTTGTATGGCGGCGTCTATTTCCATATTTTTTTCTTGTATATTTAAAAAGACAATGGTTTCAATGGTAATTGTCTATTTATTGATAGGAGGTATCTTTTGTTTTGGCACATTGATTATAGCGTTATTATTAAACAGTCTTTCTTGGAATATATATCAGTCAAACGCTAATATTGTGCCGCAAATGCTAATATTGTCAGCCAATCCGGGAGTAGGATTTTTTTCGGTAATACAAGAACAGATGGGCAATGATTTTATTGGAAGTATTTTTTATCAATCTAGTAACAAATATAGCGATACAATTACATTTTTGTTAAACCATTATTGGATAGTCAATGTAATATTTGATGTGATTGTCATTTGTATTTTTGTGTCATTGTCCGTTTATTTTATAAATCCTGTAAGAAAGAAAAAGTAAAGAAAGGAGAGCCGGCGGCATGAATGAGTTGCAAAGATTATTGTTACCTTTAAGAAGAAAATTGTTTTTGCAATTGTGGTGTCAGTGGCTGACAAGGTTTGCTGTAATTGGTGCAATGGTTTGCATTGTGTATGCTGTTGCCTCGAAATGGAGATATTTTTTTGACAGTACTTTGTTTTTTTGTGCAGTGGTAGTAGTTGTTTTTCTATTATCTTTTATAATAGCGTTACGAAAATGTCCTTCTTGGGAGCAAACTGCAAAAGAGGCAGATAAATTGGGATATGATGAGCGGTTTGTCACTGCTATGGAATTATTACAAAAAAAACAGACTTTAACAACAATAGAGCAGATGGTGATAGAAGACGCCTCTGAAAAAGCAAAAGGAGATTCGATACAAAAAAAATATATTTTTGTTTTTCCCAAAAGACAACTAAAGTTATTTGTGGCAGCATTAGCAATATTGGCAAGTACCAATTTCGTTTATACAACAAAGCAGTTGCAAGCAGAAAGATACAGCATGGCACAACTAAAAAAAATTGAAGAAATAAAAAAAGAAACCAAAAACACAGAAGAACTGGACAAAGCAGTTTCACAAGCATTTGAAAAGGAAATAAATGCTGTGACAAAACAGTTGAAAAAAGCACAGACATTGCAAGAAAGCCAAAAAGCTGTAGAACAAGCACAGCAGGCAATCAAGGAATTGGAAAAAAATAGTGTTGCCAATGATTTAAAAAAGACTGCAGAAGGATTTTCAAAAAGTGAAAAAACAAAAGAACTGGCTAGCGCTTTAGAAGAAGGAAACAGTTCTGCCATTAAAAGCAATATGGATACATTGCTCTCGGAATTAAAAGAAATGTCTCAAGAAGATATGGAAAGTTTAGCTGATATATTAAATAATATAGAAAATCTGGAGGATAAACAGATGCAAGCATTGCTGGAAGATTTATCTGAGCAGATTTTGGCGGGAAATTTTTCTCAGGTATCATCACAAGGACAACTTTTACAACAAAAGTTAACTGCTTTAGCAAGTGAAAATGAAAAATTAAGAGAGAATTTAAACCATTTGAATCAAGCGTTGGCAGAAGCTAACTCTCAAAATGATATTTCCATTGCTGAGGGAGAAGGACAAAGTGGAACACAACAACAAGGAATTGGTCAAGGCAGTGGACAGGGAGAAGGCGGAGGTGAAAAAGGAGAAAATGCAGGAGGACAAGGCGAAGGAGAAAAACCAGGACAAGGAAGAGGTCAGGGACATAAAGAATCAGAAAACATTTTTACAAGAAAAGCACAAGCAATGGAAGGCTATGAAACACAACTACAGGGTGAACAGCTTCAACAAGGAGAAAGCACTATCGTTAGTCAAAAAACAATGGGAGAGCGTGGAGAAAGCATTCCTTATGAACAAGTGTATGATTCTTATCGCAATCAAGCCCTAAAAGATATTGAAAACAGCAGTGTGCCTTATGGTATGAGAGAACTGGTTTCAGAGTATTTTTCTACATTGGAGAGATAAAATAGTATGGATTTTGCTGTATACATGGCGAATCTAAAAAGGGTAGAAATGATTTTGCCATATGAAGTTACTATGCTTTTCATATTAGAAATATTTATATTATGCTCGTAAATTTGCCACTGCTTAAAAATGATTGTAATGATTCCGTATCTATTTTATTTATTGATTATTTTATCTATTGTGATGTAATGTAAATGTATCGGATAATAACTGTATAAAACAAATGCCCAAAGAAAGAATCAGCGATTGGTTACAGATAGAAAACCCAAGACATATTCCAACACTTTCAATAAAGATATGGATAGCGTTTTAGATGAGGCGTTAAGCATAGCAATCATAAATATATTGCAGCAGAAAGGGGGTAAGGCAGTATGCGTTTTTTAAACCCACTGGGGTTTTTAGCATTATTAGGGATTCCGGTTATTATATTGTTATATTTATTAAAACAAAAGTACAAAGAGCAAGAAGTATCCAGTTTGTTTTTGTGGAAAAAAGCACAAATGCAGTCTTTGGCACAGGAGCCTTGGCAAAAGCTAAAAAAGAATATACTGATGTTTTTGCAGTTACTGGCAGTCGCATTGTTAGCAATATCCCTTTCCAATCCTTATGTTATGGGTGGAATGCAAACAAGTCATACAGTATTTGGTTTGGATTGCTCTTTGAGTATGCAGGCAAAAGACGGCGAAAATGGAAAAAGCAGACTGGAACAAGCAAAGCAGGAAATCAAAAATAAAATAGAACAATCCCCTGACGACGCCGTTTTTTCCATTGTATTATTGCAAGATAATCCTACCATTGTTCTCAGTAACGCTACAGATAAAAAAACAATATTGCAGGAATTGGAAAAGGCAGAGGCAACCAATGGCGGTGTGAATTGGCAAAATGCGAAAGAGTTGTTGGAACTGGCAGCAGAAAACAATGGCAATATAATTGTTTTTACAGATCAAAAACAGTCTGAGCTGGAAGATGTGCAAACTGTAATATTAGGTAAAAACAGTGAAAATACAGCTATTACACTCCTTTCTCACAGCCAGGGAGAAGATGGATGGCAGGCTCTTGTAAAAGTATCGCATTTTGGAGGGCAAACAATTACAAAAACAGTCAATTTATTTTGTAATGGAGAAGCATTTGACAGAAAAGAAATTACTTTGGCTCCGGGGGAGAGCAAAGATGTTATTTTTACATCCATTCCACAGCAAACGGTTTCTATGACTGCAACATTGACTCCGGAAGACGTTTTGTCAGCAGATGACAGGGCTTTTGACGGCGCTTTTTTACAGTCAAAAAAGAAAGTACTTCTTGTAACGGAACAAAATATATTTTTGGAAAAAGTATACAGCCTTTTGCCGGAAGTGGAGCTTTATAAAACAGATACAGATAATATAGAGCAGTTATCAGGGTATTCTTTGTATATTTTTGATGGAGTATTGCCTGAAGCATTGCCCGATGATGGTTTTTTGCTGCTTTGGAATCCTCCTAAAAACAATAACATACTTTCTTTGGAAACAGAAAAGCAATTTTTGACTCCCGCAAAAGCAGACAGCTATAACAATATTATTTTAACTGAAGAATTGGAATTTGATATTGCAAAAGCAAATACAATTATAACGCCTCTTTGGGCGGCTCCTATACTGGAGGTGGAAGGAAATACCATTGCAGTGGCAGGAGAAAAAGATGGAAAAAAAGTGGCGGTGTTTTCTTTTGATATACATAATACAGATTTACCTTTGCAAAAGGAATTTCCTATATTAATATATCAATTGCAAAATTGGTTCTTTCCTCAAGGAGGACAGATTTTACAAACAGTACAATCCGGAGATGCTATGGAAATTTCTTTGCTGCCTGAAACAAAAGAGGCATGGATTGTATTGCCTGATGGAAAACAAGAACAGATTGCCCCTCCTTTTCCACCATCACTTTTTACAACTACTCAAAAAACAGGTATTTATACAATGGTACAAAAAAATGACACAAAACAGGAAACAAAAACAACATTTGCTGTCAATGCTAAAACGGCAGGAGAGTCTGATTTGACAGCAGAAGATAAAACAGTAACAGAAGGTATGTCTGAAAAGACATTTATAAAAACAGCAAAAAGCTTTCAAAATTATATTATATTGGCATTACTTGTGCTATTGCTGATAGAATGGCGGGTGAATTGCCGTGAGCATTGATTTTTTGAAACCATATTGGCTTTTTCTTTTTCCTTTTATAGTTGCAATACTGTATTATATGGCAAAAAGGGGAAATTTCTCTTCTGTATTTTGCCGCCGATTCTTTTTGATATTTAGAAGCGTCATTTGCGCAATATTAATATTAGCTTTATCTGGTATGACAGTAGCAAAAACAGCAGAATATACTACCACCATATTTGCGGTGGATTTATCCGCCAGCGCAAAACAGTCGCAAGCTGATGCTTTAAAATTTTTGCAGGAAGCGGAAAAAGCAAGGGGAGAAAAAGAGAAAACAGGCGTAATTTGTTTTGCAACAGAAGCAGTAGTAGAACAGTCTCCCATGACAGAGATTGCCTTGCCGGAAAGTTTTTTCTCTTTTGTAAAAGAAAATGGTACTAATATTAGTAGCGCATTGGCTTTGGGAGCGTCTATGATACCTGAAAATACAAGAAAAAGAATTGTATTACTTTCAGATGGTATTGAAACTACATCTGATGCTTTAGAACAGGCAAAGTTATTGCAAGCGCAAGAAATTTCTGTAGATGTAGTAGCTTTGCAACCTGAAGAAAAGAAAGAAGTACAGCTTTCTGGATTAAAAATGTCTAGTGTTATTAACAAAAATACAGCATATGATATTACTGTACAGATTAGCAGTAATATAGACACTTCTGCTGAACTTAAGTTATTTAAAGGAAATTATTTGATTGCTCAAGAACAAATAGAGATAACAAAGGGGGAAAGTAATGTGGTGTTTACCGATAAAGCGGATATAGGCGGCAGTATTATTTATCGAGCGGAAATTACAGCCAAAGAAGATACATTGCCCCAAAACAATAAGGCTTATGGATATTGCTATATTACAGATATCCCTAAAATACTGCTGATAGAACAAAACGGAAGCGGCGCAGTTTGGGCAGATTTTTTAAAAAACAGCCAAGTGGATGTGACAAGAGTTTCATCAGAAAGTGCGCCTGTGACAGTAGAGCAGTTGAACCAGTATGACAGTGTGATTATAGCAAACACTGCCGCAACACAAATGCCGAAAGGATTTTTGGAGGCATTGGAAAGTTATGTGAAAACAACAGGAGGAGGACTGCTTGTAACAGGCGGTGAAAATGCCTATGCTTTGGGAGAATATTATAATACGAAATTGGAAGAAATATTGCCTGTAGATATGCAGCTGCGTACAGAAGGAGAAAATAACAGCCTTGGCATGATAATGGTTGTGGACCGTTCCGGAAGCATGGACGGAGGAGAATATGGCGTTTCTAAAATTGAAATGGCAAAAGAAGCTTGTATCAGAAGCTTGAGCAGTTTTATGCCGGGAGATTTTGTGGGAGTGCTTGCTTTTGACGATATAGGCACATGGGCGGTTCCTTTTCAAAATGTGCAGGATAATTTGGAGGATATCCGTATAGGTATTGGAAATATACAGCCCGGAGGAGGCACCAGCATACTACCTGCTTTAAGAGAAGCCTATCAAACATTAAAAGAGGCTGATACAAAACAAAAACATATCCTGTTATTAACAGATGGAGAAGCTGAAAAAACAGGTTATGATGGTCTTTTGGCGCAAATGAATGAAAGCGGTATTACATTATCTACTGTAGCGGTTGGAAAGGGAGCTGATACACAGCTATTGACCTCATTGGCACAAAAAGGAAAGGGTCGATATTATTTTACAAGTGAGTTTACAGATTTACCGGAAATATTTGCAAAAGAAACATTGTTGGCAAGCAAACAATATATCAATAACAGGACGTTTTATCCTCAGCAGAATCAGGCGTCTGCCATATTAGCAGAAATTGATGCCATTGCGCCTTTAGACGGATATGTGGGTACCACTGCAAAACAAAGAGCAGATGTAGTACTGGAAAGCGACAAAAAAGAACCGATACTTGCCACATGGCAATATGGCTTAGGGCGAACGGTTGCTTGGACAAGTGACATGGAAGGAAAATGGAGTGGAAAATGGCTGCAATCTCCTTCTGGAAGAGAGATTATGCAAAATATGATTTCTTGGGTGATGAAAAAACAAAGCGGAAAGCAAGTGCAGACAGAGGCTGAGATTGTGGGAGAAAAAAGCCGTTTGACTGTAACGATGGAGTATGATGAAAGTATTCGTTCTATAAAAGGTACTGTCGTTTCAAGCAGTAATGAAAATTATGATGTGACATTGGATATGACTGCACCCGGTGTTTATACTGCCATGATGGATACAAATGAAGAAGGAGGGTATATTTTAAATTTGCAGACCACAAATGAAAATGGGGAAACAGAACTGATTAATACAGGATTTTCTATTGATTATCCCAAAGAATATGATAGAAGAAACTGGGGAAAAGGAATGGCTTTATTAAACCGCATTGCCCAAACCACCAATGGACGTGTGCTGACCACAGGAAGTGATGTTTTTATAGACGAGGCTAGAACCGTAACGGATACCAGAAATTTAACAACATTGTTGCTGATATTGGCTTTTGTATTATTTTTGTTAGATGTGTTTTTCCATAGATTTTATGTTGTGACACAAAAAATAGAAGCTGTTTGGAAACAGTATTTTCAAACTTGGAAAGGAAAAAAAGAAAAAAAGAATATACTTCAAAAACAAAAAAGTCAATTTCAGAAAAAATTGGAACAAGCAAAACAAAAACAAGAAAAACAATATAAAAAACAAACAGATATAAAAATGTCACAACAGCAAAATACAGCAGTACAGCTAGCTGACGCCAAAAAGAAACGAAAGAGATGATATACAATACAAAAGAACTGTTTTTTTCATACATAAAAAGCAGGTGGAAAATACCACCTGCTTTTTATGAGAAAAATGAGAAAGACGAATCAGAAAAATGTCTTTGAGATGCTGTTTTTGTCAAAAAAAACAGCAAAAAGAGGAATTTTATAATAATTTATAACTTTGTAAAGAAAATTTAATATAATTGACACCGTATTTCAATATTGCTCGGTTAAGATAAAATAACATACTATATCAACTATTGCAGTCATCATTTTTGAAAGTATTATAAAAAAAGGGGTTAAAAAATAAGAAAGGAGGGCGAACTGTGGCGAAACATTATAAAAAGAAACCACAGCAAAAAAAGCCAAAAAAATCAGGGGCAGGTTTTAAAGCAGTTGTAATTGGAATCATAACTGTAGCCATTGTTGGCGGAGGCAGTGTATTTGTCTATGGTCAATATATGAAAAATAAAATGGATAAAGTTGTGAATATAGATACGATATATCAAGGGATTTCTGTAGATGGAACCGATGTTTCCGGATTGACAAAGCAAGAAGCATTACAGAAGTTACAGCAACAAGCAGATATGCATTTGGGAAATCAAAAAATTACAATACAACAAAAGGAAAAGAGCTGGGATATTCCGTTTTCCCAATTGGATATAAAATACGATGTGGAGGCTGCTGTAGAACAAGCTTGGCAAAAGGGTAGAAGTGGAGAGTTAAAACAAAGATATCAAACAATTATAGATGTAGCAGAAAACAAATTGAATATTCCTATTACTTATACTTATGATGAACAAAAGGTAAGAGAAAAATTAAATACCATTGCCAATGAATTTAATGTGCCCGCCCAAGACAGCGCTATGACAAGAGTAAACGGAGCATTTCAAATTACACAAGAACAAGAAGGATATGAAATGGATATTGAAAACACCATTCCCAAAATAGAACAAATGCTGGAAAAAAATGAAGGCGGCGTTGTGGTTCCGGAAATTGTTATGACAGAGCCAAAAATAACAAAAGAACAAAATGAACAGGCAACAGATTTAATTGGCAGCTATACAACCAATTATTCCGGAAATGCTTGGGGAAGAAATGAAAATTTACGTGTAGGCTGTGAAAATATAAACGGTACTTTAATTGCGCCAGGAGAAGTTTTTTCTATGAATGTGGGACTTGGTCCTCAAACCTATGCAAATGGGTATAAAGATGCAGGCGTTTATGTAGATGGCAAAGTGGAACAAGGCGTTGCAGGAGGTGTTTGTCAGATTACTTCTACATTATACAATGCTGTGATATTGGCAGAACTGGAAGTGGTAGAACGATTTCCTCACTCTATGACAGTAGGATATGTGCCATTGGGCAGAGACGCCGCAGTAGCAGGAGATTACAAAGATTTGAAATTCAGAAATGATACAGAATATCCTGTTTATATAGAAGCCTATGCAAAAGATGGTAAGCTTGTGTGCAATCTTTACGGGCATGAAATACATGATACAGGTCATGAAGTAGAGTTTGAAATGGTATTTGAAGGAACAATACCAAAACCGGCAGAAAAGGTAACGCAAGACGATACAAAACCGGAAGGTTACAGAGAAGTAACCTATACGGGAAAAACAGGAAGCAAAGTGAGCATATATAAAATTGTAAAAGAAAATGGCAAACAAGTCAGCAAAGAATGGTTCTCCAGTTCTACTTACAGAGCTACAGCAGACGAAGTGACAATCGGTACCAAAAAAGCTGAGGAAGTAAAAGAAGAAACCCAACAAGAACAAGGAAGCCTTACAGAAGACGCCTCTCAGCAAACAACACAACAACAAGAAGCAACAACACAAACCCTTGTGATTGACGACGCGCCTATTGGAGCAGCATAATTTAAACATATAAGGGGTTGACAATATAATTTCCATATATTACAATAGTAACGTTATTACTATTGTAGTGTTAAAGGGGGAGTTATATGTCTTATAGTGAAAATGCTATAGTAGCATTCATAATAGAAATATGGTTAACACTGAGAATGTCTGATTTGAGTATTATTGTATTGAGTATTATTGCATTATACATTATAGCACAATGGAAAATTTTAGAAAAAGCGGGAGAAGAAGGCTGGAAGGCATTAGTTCCTTTTTATAAAACTTATATGCTTTTTAAAATTAGTTGGCATGGAAAAGTTTATTGGTTTTTACTTCTATCTTATATTTTGGGAATAATATCATTGATTTTTTTTATGACTATATTGAAAAATATTAGGTTTATGCCTTATTTGATACTCATACTTATTGAGATTGTACCTTTTATAATCAATATAAGGCTTTGGGTAAAACTATCAAAGTCTTTTGGATTGGGAATTGCTTTTGCCATTGGTTTAATTTTATTCAATTCCATTTTTATAATGATTTTAGCATTTGGTTCTTCTGAATATAAAAGATCAATTGATAATATTGAAACACAAAAAAGCTGCCAATAGAATGATAACTGAGATTGTCTGCAAAGTCGATAATCTTTCATCAAAGACGCATTTTATTCAAGTCTTTGACCAGTAGATAAAAGTATAAACAGTTGATTCCATTGGCATAAATGCCTTCAAATCGGCTGTTTTCCTCGTAGGAAGTAAGTTCCGGCGGCAGATTGCTTTTGGGAAACGCTTTGTTTCCCAAGTCTTTGTGTTATATTACGTTTGTTAAAAAAATATAGTTGTCTATATTCTAAGCTGTCAATAGATTGACAGCTTTTTTGTATGAAGAAAATCACAAGTTAGACATATGGTTCAAAAAATCTTCCGGCGTTAAGGTAGAAGTGATATGGGTATTACAGATATATAGTTTATGGCATACAAAATGGAATTACAAATATTACATAGTATTTGTTCCGAAATATAGTAAAAAAGTGTTTTATAAAAGCAATAGGGAAATATCGAGAAAATTGTATGAGTAGAAAGGAGTGAATATATGAAAGGCAGAAGTATGTCCAAATTATGTATATATGCCCATAGAGATACCGTATAACATAGTATATCAAGGTTTATGAGATATTCAAAAGGGAAAAGCAGTACAATGTTATAGAAACAAAGAATTTTATTATGTTGCCACAGCAGCAAAAAATGCAGATAATATACATCGAATCAATTAAGAGAAGATCAATTAAGACAATAGCGAACACTGCCAACAAAGCCTTTTAAGGGCAATAGATAATACAGATGAAGTTGACAGATGAAGTTATGCGTTTATGTATAAGACAGAAACGGAGGGGTATGCTTGTATAGGAAAAATTACCTGATAGACGGATGGAGATTTTTTGTATGAAGAAAATCACAAATTAGACACATGGTTCAAAAAAGCCTTCCGACATTAAGACAGTAGTGATATGGGGATTACAGATATACATAATTTATGGCATACAACATGGAATTGTAAATATGATATAGTATTTTCATGAAAGTATAGAAGAAAAAGTATTTTATTATGAAAAAAAAGAACAATAGAAGAAATATTGAGAAAACTATGAGAATGAAAATATATTAAATGAAGAAGCTTGATTGGATTATGTATGTATATTAGCAGAGATACCAACTAAAATGAGTATGGGGATATGTGAAAGCAAA
>DVLQ01000168.1 GCA_018715395.1 Candidatus Coprocola pullicola
ATTTCTTATGAAAGAAAATATTAATAAATTGTGATATTTCTAGCTAAGAGATATTTCATATGTAAATATTGTTCTATTTTGACAATACTTTAAGTGGTGTTGGCAGAGTTGGTGTGTCTTTATTGATATCAAAAACTGCTTTAATGTTAATGGCATTTACTTGTCTTTGTAGCAATATGTATTTTGTATTACTACTATTTTTGACGGTATTAAAATTTTTTGTTTTTTAAAATGCATATATCATGAAAATGCATATATCATGGAGCAAAAGAGCTTTTTGAAGTCATCATATATTGTTCTGTAATATGGTATAAAAATGTCGTCTATGATAAAATGACAATGATATTATGACGCAAACAGATTTTGAAATAGGTTGTTTCATTGCTTTTTTATATCCGATTTTTCTAAAAGCTATGAATAATTTACCTCCTTAATAAAAAATGGTCTCAGGGAAAGCATTACTGAATCTACATGACAGCTGGAACGAACAAGTTCCTCCCCATCTACTATGGCAAAATCAAAGAGTACCGGCGTAACTTAGAGCAAGAATCGTAACATCTATTTTTTCTATTACCTCTTTACAAAGCCGGTATTTGTGGCGGCTTAAAAGTTATACCTAAAAATATCAAATTGGATTTTGAAATTTTCTTCAGAAAACACTTGACTTTTTATTAGCAGGCTTTATATAAAATATTTTGTTTTACTTTTTTCATTTGTTAGATTATCATAAAAGAAAGTGGGATGCAATCAAAAAGGAGGAAAAAATGAGGTGTTTTTGTTGACGGCATTAAAATATATGATACTTTCTTCTACTGTTACAACATTGATATTTGGGGTTATATTTTTATTTTTATCCCATCAGGAAAACGCCGTATTTATGAGAATATGGGGATTATGCTGGATTATTTATTTTATTATGTTTACAATGGATATTACGTATCTAGGCGTATATCATATGTCTTATAGCTATATTCTTTTAAAACAAATTTTTTCTTTGAATACAGCATTTTTATTTTTATTGGGAACATACAAATTCTTTCATTTAAAAATGTCGCGAGTCGTTATATTTTTTACCATTTTATTTTTTTGTTCTATTGTGATTAGCTTTTGGTTTTATGAGGCGTATGAAATTCTTTTGATTCCAAATGTACTGTTTAGCACAGTATTGGTAGCATGGGCGGGGTGTATATTTTATATTTATACTTGGACACAAAATATTCCCGAAAAGTATTTACTTTGCTTTTTGATTATATTATGGAGTATTTGCAGCAATAATTTTACATTTTTGCTTCCCAGACTGGAATTGTCTATGTTCAATTATTTTAGCAGTCTTTTGATATTAAATGTAACCATTATATTTTTATTGATTGTGTATTTTAAAAAAATTTATTATCTTTTGACAAAGCAAGAAACCAGGTTTCGTATGCTTGTTGAAAATGCTACAGAACATATTTTTTTGTATGATTATATCAAGCAAAGATTTGAATACATCAGTCCGTCTGCAACAAAAATATTTCATTACACCATTTCTGAACTGAAAAAAGATACTAAAAAATTTTTTGAATATCTCAATGCCTCAGATAAAGAAAAAATCGGCTTGTTGTTGAAAAATCCTGTGACGCATTCTTCTATGGAAACATTTCAAGTCATAAAAGAAGATGCAGAGCCTATATGGTGTGAAATACATTATACTCCCATTACAAACGATGACGGTGTGACTGTATCATTAGAGTGGATATTAAGAGATATTTCTGCTAAAAAGAAAATAGAAGAAGAATTACGAGAAACAGAAAATATGAAAAGAGAACTTTTAGAAGATATTGCTCATGAAATCAGAACCCCTGTAACATTGATTAGAGGCTATGCAGAATCTATATTAAATGATGTGATATCGCCTTCTGCTATCCATTCTTATTTAAAAAGTATTTATTCAAAAACAGAATTGTTAAATACACTTGTGAATGATTTTATGCAGGCATCTTATTTTACATCCCAGACAATGGAGTTTCGTTTTTATGAAGTAAATGCAAAAGAGTTTATAGAAGAAATGCTCTCACAATGTGAATATCACATTGCTACGGCCGGGATCACTCCGATTTGTGAAAGCAGCGTGCCGGAAGATATCTTTATTGTGATTGATAAGGGGCGCATTGAGCAGGTATTTTCAAATTTGATTACAAATGCTTTGCGCTATGCCGAAGAATTGGCAACTGTTTTCATTTTTGTTACAGCTTCCGAAAGGTCTTTGGAAACAAAAGATGATAATGCAGAAATAGATGGAGTTTCAGCCGGAGAAATTGTGGTAAAAATAGTGGATAGCGGAAAAGGGATTGCAGAGGAGGATTTACCTTATATTTTTCAAAGAAAATATAGAGGTAAAAACGCTTCTTCTCATTCTGGTTCAGGGATAGGGCTTTTTATATCAAAACAGATTATTACACAGCATTCCGGAAGGATATGGGCGAAAAACGAACCTAATAGCGGAGCGGCATTTTATTTTACACTTCCGTATTATTTAGAGGGCAATGAAGAAGATTTGTATGATATATTATAAAAGTAATATATCATACAAATGTATTTTTATTTATTAGAAAAAATAGAATGTTATTTATAAAATTTTTAAAAACTAATTCATTTTTTAAAATAAAATTTGATAAAATAAAAAAGTTGAGTGGCAAAAGGCATAAATCCAAGCAATGGATTTACACCTTTTTATTGGGTGTTTTAGCTTAACAAAACCTCTAGTTCTACTAGGGGTAAATAAAATAAAAAGTACTGCACATTTCAAATATAGATGCCACAATATCACATGGTATTTGCACCAAAATACAGAAGAAAAGTGATATACAAAGAATGAAGAGCAGATATAGGGCAAATCATTAGAAAATTATGTAAAGAAAAAAAGATTGAAATCCTTAGCGCAAACATATCCAGATCATATCCACATGTTAGTTAGTATACCACCATATCAGAGTGTAGCACAGTTTGTAGGATAAGAGTGCACTGATGATATTGGATAGGCATGCAAATTTAAAATAGAAATATGGAAGAAGAAATTTTGGGGCAAGAGGATATTTTGTCGATACAGTAGGACGAAATAAAAAGGCGATAAAAAAATATATAAAAAATCAGTTAGAAGAAGATGATATAGCAGATCAAATCTCGT
>DVLQ01000169.1 GCA_018715395.1 Candidatus Coprocola pullicola
TATTTAGGCTTGAACACCATTATTTTACAACAAGGACGATGCTTTTTGCTTAAGCTTTCATCTCACCCGCAGAGCGGGCGGTTGTTAAAGGCTGCTCCGCAGCCTTTGGTACTAAAGTAATAATTCAAAAAAAGCAAGGATTTTCTCCTTGCTTTTTTATTAATTCTGTTATGTTAAAATGATATAGACAACAGCCCTTTATGGAAAGTACAATAAAATGAATTAAAACACTGTTTCCCTCAGGAAGGTGCTGTTACTATGCATAAATATAAAAATTACTTTTAAAGATTTTGTTATTTCCTATCCCCATTGCTTTTCTCATTTCCTTTATCGTTATGGAAAAGATAAATACAAACGTCAAAATATATTTGTTACAAATTTCCCTACTTTTATTTTCATATTAAGTTAATGGAACCCTTTTATTTTTTAAAACAAACTGCGGTACCATATGCCATTACTTCTGCAGCTCCTTGCATAATGGAGGCAGAGGAATATCTTATATTGACAATGGCATCTGCTCCTAATTTTTTTGCTTCTTCTATCATTCTCTCAGTAGATAAGTCACGAGCTTGGTTCATCATATCTGTATATGCTTTCAACTCTCCGCCAACTAAAGTTTTAAAACTTTGCGTAATATCCCTTCCTAAATTTTTTGTTTGTATGGTACTTCCTTTTACAATTCCTAACATTTCCAATTCTTTTCCAGCAATATAGTCAGTATTTACTAACATCATAATTTTTTTTCCTCCTTAATGATTTTTACATTTTCTTTTAATGCCAATATACAGACATAAAACAACGCTACACACAATGCACAAAGCAATATTTTTAACAAAAAAGGAGAGGGTACGATAATACAAAAATACAAATAACCAAGCAAAATCATAATGAAAAAAATAATACTGCAAATAGAAATAATACATCTTTTTTTCATAATATCTCCTCCATATTTTTATTATAATTTTTATAAAAAAAGATTACAATAAAAAATTTAGAACATTTTTCTTACAATTTAGAAAAAACATATTGCCAAAATATAATAAATATGATATATTTTTGTTGATAATAATTATTATATAATATTTATTTTTATATTATAGGAGGATGATATTTATGCAATTACAAGGTTCACAAACAGAAAAAAATTTAAAAACAGCTTTAGCTGGAGAATCTCTTGCCAGAAACAAATATACTTTCTTTGCAGCAAAAGCAAAGAAAGAAGGTCATCCTGAAATTGCAGAATTATTTGAAAAAATGGCAGTAAACGAATCAACTCATGCAAAATTATTATATATATCACTATATGGCAATATTGGAGACAGTTTATCTAATTTAAAAATAGCCGCTTCCGGAGAAAATGATGAATGGATGACAATGTATCCTGATTTTGCAAAAATTGCTCGAGAAGAAGGTTTTCCGGAACTAGCGTCTCTTTTTGAAAGAATCGCTGAAATTGAAAAGGACCACGAAAAAAGATTTTTAGCCGCAATGCTAAAACTCATGCAAAAAAATAAACAAGAAACTGTAGCAGAGTCACAACCTGTAAAAACAGTAGCCGGTCATCGTTGTATGTTCTGTGGCGCTTCTTTTGAACAACGCCCTGATGTATGTTCTGTTTGTGGAGCTATTGGTTCTTTTGAACCTTGTGAAATTGTAAAATAATATCTGTTATTGTCTATTTTATTGACAGTCCTTTGGAAGTGTATTACAATGACAAGATAATCATTTCAATAAGGAAAGGATGAAATAGATGAAAAAAATATTAGCATATTTTACTATGTCCATGCTTCTTTTTTCTGCTACGGGCTGTTCTACAGACAACGGTACTACTACAGAAAATACTACAACACAGTCTACACAACAAACTACGCAATCCACGAATACAGAATCTTCACAACGTGATGAAACAGCACCTCTTTTGCAATCTCAACCACCCCAAGAAGGAGAAGAAATTGCAATTATACAAACAAATAAAGGAGAAATCCGCATGCGTTTTTTTCCTGAACAAGCTCCTAAAGCTGTTGAAAACTTCAAAACTCATGCACAAGAAGGATATTTTGATGGTTTAACATTTCATAGAGTAATCAATCACTTCATGATACAGGGAGGCGACCCTACGGGTACAGGCACAGGAGGAGAAAGCATTTGGGGAGAAGCTTTTGAAGATGAACCTTCCAATGAATTATATTTCTTCAGAGGAGCTGTAGCAATGGCAAATGCAGGTCCAAATACAAATGGAAGTCAATTTTTCATTGTACAAAACAATTCTGTGCCTGAGCAGCTTATCAGCGTTCTAAGAGAATCTAAAGTGTCAGAAGAAGACGAAGATAACATGGGAATCAATTTAGGAGATAAATTTATTAGCATCAATGAAATGAAAAATGCTTTTACAAACAATGCTTTAGATTATTATGAACAAAACGGAGGTTCTATTGATTTAGAATCTATATTTTCCGGTAGTGTATACACCATATTTGGACAAGTCTATAGTGGTTTAGAAACAGTTGACGCTATTGCTGGTTCTGAAACAGATTCTTCTGACAAACCACTAGAAGATGTCATCATTGAAAAAATTACCATAGAACCATATCAAGCACAATAACAAAATCAGAATCATGCCTAAAAGATGTAGTTTATACTAGCATATAAAATAGCCGGCACCTAAATAATGCTGGCTTTCACTTTGTTCAATCCTTGGTGGTATGATTCTCTTCTCCCCTTAAATTAAAGGGGGATTTCTATTACTTTATATGTCACTTGTTATTCTATTTGATACTACTTGTCTTGTTCTTTTATGTATTTGTGTATCGTTGCTATATTCATACCAACTATACTCACATAGTAGTCGCCCAGAAATTTGCATGTCAGTTACATATTATCATGTTGCTCTTTCCTTTCAAATCCCTCATAAATGATGATATGCTTATTTTTGATGGTATCTCTACCAAAAGAGGTACGTGATCATATGCTCTTCTATGATTTTGCTTTCCATTTACATAAATCTTTTATTATTTGTCAGATATCTTCACCTAATTGATCATAAATGATTTTCCTTCTGTATTTTGGAGTGAAAACGATAGGATACTTGCCGCCCATTTTCTATGTGCCAAAATTTATCTCACCCGTAGAGTGGGCGGTTGCTAAAGACTGCTTTGACAGTCTTTGATACGAAAGTCATAATATAAAAAAAGGATTTGTACTTTTCCAATACAAATCCTTTTTTTATCTTTTAACAAGTCTATTGTTTATTTAAAACTTCTTTTGCAATATAACTTTATTTATTTTTTGGAATTTGCTTTCTTTCATTAGACTAACAAAAAATCATTGCTGTGACAAAATCTCCCACAACTGACTTACCGTTACAAATACGATTCCCTGCTGCTCCAACTGAGGGGCTAATTGTTTCATGGCTTCCACTGTAATATTACCTCCTTCTGGTCCTACATGACCAATAGCTACTGCATATCCCTTTTCTTTTGCAATTTCTGCCGTTGTCAGCAATTGTTTTTTTACTACATTGATGTCGTCCGTACTATCTAAAAATACATCTCTTTTTAGCAAAGGCACACCCTTTTTTTGACATACAGCTTCTCCCACTGTATTGGCTGTTGTCATACTATCAATAAAAAGAAGTCCTCTTTGTGCAGCAACATCCATCACAGCCGAAAAACATCTTTCATCTTCCATAATAGCAGAACCCATGTGGTTATTGATTCCCTTTGCCGGCGTCACGATAGAAAGAGCTTCTTCTACACATTTTTTAATTTCTTCATCAGACATAGATTTAAAAATACTCTTTTCTCCTACCCATTCTTTTTTGCCCGTCAATGACTCCATAGGCATATGTACTATCATTTCTTTTCCTGCTGCTTTTAGTTTTGAAACATTTTCCGCAGATTTATCAGAAAAAGGCATAACAGCCGCTGTAAAAGGAATATTTAATGCAATCATATTATCTGTGCCTTCTCCATCATATCCAAAGTCATCAATGACAATGGCAATATATGCTGTTTTAGAAATATCAGCTGAAACCACTGCCGTATCTGGTTTTATGCTTTTTACAATCGCTAAAACAAAAAAAATACCACAGATAAAAAAAATCCCTCTTTTGATTATCTTCTTTCCATTAAAAACAAAAAACATATTTTTTCCCCCAAATAAAACAATTACTATATTTCTATGGGAAAAAAACAACATTATGACATCTCTAGTTTATTTTCCAAAGCAAAATTTTTCAATAGCGTATCCAACGCCGTCTTCATCATTGGAAAGCGTTATAAAATCTGCAATTTCTTTGATTTGCTTTTCTCCATTTGCCATTGCAACGCCCCAGCCTGCTTCTTGTATCATTTCCAAATCATTTGCGCTATCACCAATAGCCATTACTTGCGACATGTCCAATCCAATCACATCACAAAGTCCTTTCAAGCCATCGCCTTTATTGGCACCCTTTCGATTGATTTCTATATTTTGTCCTATAGAAGAAGTTAAAGCAATACCCTCTATAGAAGAAAGACATTTTAAAAGCTCTGCTCTTGTTTGTGCTGTAATCCAAGGCAGATTGATTTTTTCTACTCCCTTTATATCAGACTGTAACAGGGTTTGTATACTTTCTACTGTTTTTTTCTGTATACCATAAAATTGGCGGAAAGCTTCCGGTATATCAAATGTATCTATCTTTTGTAATATACTTTGTTCAAAATAACCATATCCTTCTACATAAAACTCTTTGATACAAGAAATTCCTTCAATGGCATGAAAGATTTCAAGGGCTTTTTGCTTACTCATAAAATTAGTATAAATGGGGCTTGCCTCCCCTACACGATATACGGCGGCGCCATTTGAAGAAAGCACATATTTTACTCCCGGTAAATTTTTTACAGCCTCTGGCAATGTACTATAAACACGCCCTGTTGCCGGTACAATATAAATACCTGCTTTCATAGCCTTTTCCAATACAGCTTGATTGCCTTGTGAAAGCTGACTTTTACTATTCATCAATGTACCATCCATATCCAACGCCACTAATTTTATTTTCATATCACATTGCCTCCTCATCTGTTAAAACAAATGTTTCATTTGTATGATGAATGCAAACAACGCAGTTTCTGTAACAAATACTTCTTTCATCTTTTTGCAAAGTATTAAAAATAGAATATTTTTCCCAAAAATGCATAGGAAATACATTTTTGATTTGTATTGTCTTCATCATATAGTCTAGTCCTAATATATAATTTTCCTCTAAACGTGGGTCAACAGGAACAAAAGCCACGTCTAACACCGTTTCTTTCATTTTATCAATTTCTTTTCGATACATTCCTGCAATACCCTTATTAAATTTATCACTCTCTCCATTCCAATGCCACCAATTTAAGTCCCCTGCGTGATATATATTCTTTCCGTCTACTTTAGTCAAAAAAGCTACCCCTTCATCATTGGAATGAAATGTTTGCACAAAAATATCTTCTATGGTATAGCTTTTATCAAAATGTACTTTATGAACATTTTTTACAAAAGGCGGTGCTATAACATCGTCTGACAAAACATATTGTATTTGAGGCAAAACACTTTGCCATTTAAAAATTGCTCTGTCATAGTGGTCATGATGGAAATGAGATACAAATACCACTATTTTTTTAGAGGCATATTTTGTAATGTCTATAAAATCATATTTTCCATTTTCTGTAAAATAATCAAATATCAAACAATACTTTTCTGTTTCTACTAAAAAACCGCTATGATGTAAATAAATTACTTTTAACATATTCATCAATCCCTTATTCTTCTAAAGAAATTTTCTTTTTTTGTTTTTTTCTTCTTTTTACAGCTTCTGTCAACAAATATTCAATCTGTCCGTTGATAGAACGAAAATCCTCCTCTGCCCAACGTGCCAGCTCTTGATACAATGTAGGCGACAGTCTCAGAGGAATTTGCTTTTTTGTTGTATCTTTCTCTGACAAACTATCCCCTCCTTATTTATTATTTTAATAGATAGAACCCGAATTGACAACAGGCTGAGGATCTTTATTACCACAAAGCACTATCATCAGGTTAGATACCATTTGCGCCTTTCTTTCTTCGTCCAGCTGTACAATATTTTCTTCTCCCAGCTTTGAAAGAGCCATATCTACCATACTAACAGCGCCTTCTACAATCATTTTTCTCGCATCAATAATCGCAGAAGCCTGTTGTCTTTGCAGCATAACAGCAGCAATCTCTGGAGCATATGCCAAGTGTGTAATTCTTGCTTCCATCACGGTAAGTCCTGCAATTTCCACTCTTTGCTGTATCTCTTTTTTCAAATTTTCTGCAATTTCTTGAGAAGACCCTCTTAAACTTTTTTCATCTCCTCCTTCAGAAACATCATAAGGATAAAGACGAACAATATTTCTTAATGCAGAATCACATTGTATAGACAAAAACTCCTGATAATTATCTACGTTAAAAACAGCCTTTGCAGTATTTGTTACTTTCCATATCACAGCAATCCCTATGATAATAGGATTGCCCAGTTGGTCGTTTACTTTTTGTTTTTCATTATTTAATGTCATTGCTTTTAACGATATTTTTTTATTTTTTGTTTTTGCGGTTTTCACACTAACATTGCCGGATACGCCAACTTCAGCAGACACAGTACTTTCTTGTTGGTTTTCTACAGATGGGTTTGTAGCAGAACAGAAAGGATTTACAAAAAAAATCCCTTCCCCTTTTAATGTGCCATGGTATTTCCCAAATAACGTTAAAACCAACGCTTCATTAGGCTTTAATATTTTAATTCCCAAAAATATAATCCAATCAATCACACATAAATACAATATACCTACTATAATCAACAAAATACCTATATAAACTGTATTAGAATCTTTTGCAGTCATTATACTGCCAAAAACAATAGCCGGTATAGACGCTATCATTAATATAATATTGAGAAATAATATTACAAGTCCATTTCTTGCATGTAGTTGTTTTTCTTCGTAATATAAAGCCTTTTGTTGCATATGCTTCACTCCTTTTATGATATTATTTTGATATCATTATTATATATAATTATATCATAAGAGTCAATAAAAGCTCATTTATTTTTTATAAAAAACCCTTCCTAGCAGGTGGTTTTTACTATGGGGGCATAGCCCTTTGTTGCTCACTTATGTACAAACGCATGATCTAGTCTGCCAACTCCTCTTTTGTTACCCTTAAAAGGGTTTTCCAGCTTCAGTGTCAGCTGTTGTTCTAATCTTAATTGATTGGTTTATCTACATTTTTTGCTGCTATATCATAACCTTTACACCAAAATTACTATATTTATATTTCAACTCACGAAATTGTTTATATAACATTGTACTGCTTTTCTCTTTCCAATACCCCTTAAAACTTGATAAACTCACTTTAGGCGGTATCTCTAATTATATGTACATGACTTTCGTATATTTACTCCTCGTATTATAAAGTAGTAGTGTTTATAGACCCTCTCCAAAGTCTGTATGCTATACTAGATACTATGGACTGTTTTTTCACTCCTACCACTTGATGGTTTGAGAAAGGCTACAACCACAGTCTTTTTGTATATTTGTTAATCAATTAGACACCGCATGACAGTTTATTTAGAACGAGACTACAATCGCAAAGAGTATCTGTGGTTCTAAACAGTATCAAATATTTATTCAAAATGGAAAAACATGGTTTCATATATCTTCGGTATGCTCTTTACAATGCTACGAAATGTGTCTGTCATTAGGATAAGTCTTTTGGCGCATATCTTAAAAGAAGTGCTCTGAAGGCAAGCATTACAATGTTGCTTTATCCCATGCCACAAAGAAACTTTTAAGAACTATTTTTGCAACGGAAAAATCAGGACAATCCTATATACCATTTGTTTCACTTTCGCTGTAAATACCCTCATTTGAAATCATCTGCAAAGATGTTCTTATTGTCATGCAGTTTTCAACATTCAAATATATTTGAAATACTTTTGTGCAATCTATTCAAAAAATTTCATTTTAGACTTGACTTTTAATAGTTCGTCTTTCTACTCATACAATTTTTCAATCTCTTTTCTATTACTTTCATAAAACACTTTTCTACTATATTTTGGAGCAATTACTATGTGATATTTGCAATTCCATTTTCTATATATCCATAATACCCCTACACATGAACCTCCTTTTCACTGTTTTTTGCAGTTGTCAAACTGGAATTCTATGATAATCAAAAGGAGTTTTACTTCTACCTCAACATCGTGAACCACAAGTCTAATGTGTGGTTTTCTTTATATAATCACTTAGTTGGTGGTTTGCTCTGCTTCTAGAAGGAGCTATTATCAGCTATACTTGTAGATGTATTGAAAGTCCTTCAAGAGCTCTACTTCCTCAACTGCCACCCTTGGTAGCTATTTTTATTTATTTACTTTTTTACTCGCAAATGAATCAATATACTCACTGAAAAGAATTTGGTCTGCCATAAAGTCTTCTTTTAACGGATTATTGATATATTTACATATTTTTTTGTGTTTTCTCCAACTGTAGGATCATTAGGATCTCTAGAACTAGTATCAACGTCATATCCCCTACACTAAAACCTTCTATTGCCATATTTGTATTTTAAATTTGCATGCCTGTCAAATATAATAAGAGAACTTTTCCCTTTCAAATATCCAACGATTTCTGACACATTGTATTTGGGTAGTATACCACTCAGGATATGTATAGGATCTGGACAATATTCTGCCGCTATCATTTCTATTACTTTTCTATCGCATCATTCTCAAAATATTTTCCTTACTCAGCTTTCATTTTTCCATATATCATCTGTTTTCTATACTTTGGTGCTAATACAATATGATATTTACATTCTCAACTTGTATGTACTAAACCATTTATATAGAAACCTCCTGTGCGTTCTTGTGTCTTGGTAGGCTTAAGATAATGATAGCATAAGAGATTTTTGCTTGAAGCTAAAGCTTGCTGATTCTCCTGACATAGCCGAGGGTTTTTATCGGATTCACCAAAAAAGCATCCACCCGCCTAGCGGGTGGTTTTTCTCATGCGGGCATAGCCCTCTGTTCCTCGCGTATGCGTGAACGCATAACCTGATCTGCCAACTGCCCCTCTGTTACCTGCTACCCTTAAAAGGGTTTTCCCATTCCAGTGTTAGCTGTTCTCCCAGTTGATCCTCCCTTCATTGATTTGCTATATGTTTGGCTATTCTATCTGCATTTTTTACTGCTGTGTCCACATAATATCCTTTAGACCAAAATTCTCTGTTTCTATATTTATATTTCAACTCACTGAATTGCTCATATA
>DVLQ01000170.1 GCA_018715395.1 Candidatus Coprocola pullicola
TATTTAGGCTTGAACACCATTATTTTACAACAAGGACGATGCTTTTTGCTTAAGCTTTCATCTCACCCGCAGAGCGGGCGGTTGTTAAAGGCTGCTCCGCAGCCTTTGGTACTAAAGTAATAATATAAAAAGGCATTGATATATTCAATGCCTTTTTATCATTATTGTTGTATAATCTCTTTTGCCATCTGCACCAATTCCTCCTGATTGATATCCACATCTAATGCTGTCATTTCATATAAAATACCATCTTCCTGCCAGAAAAGACTTTGTATGGTCTGTTGTTGTATTTCTGCACTACCATAAGAAATAAACAATTTTCCTTCTTCTTGTAACTTCAAATCTTCCTGAGAAGGTTTTTCATCTGGTGGAAAAAATTTATATTCTGCACTGGAATAATAAGCTGTCACACCATCTACATCAATGGGCTGCATATCGGTATAATCTTCAGGCATTTCTTCTGTCGCCAATCTATTGGTAATTCCAATATATTGTCCATCTTTTTTATAGCCAAATGTGATTTGTTTATATTCTTCTGTCACTTTGTTAAAAGAATCGTCCACTCCGGACATAGACCCTACAGAAGCGCTTTCAAATGCAAAACCATTTGTAAATTTTTCTACAAACTTTGGTGCGAAATCTACTTTCTTTTCTACTTGGCTTGCTGTTGGAAAAGAAGAAAATTCTAAATAAGAATGGCTTTCATAACCTGTTATTTTCATAGCTCCATAGCAAGTTAACGACATCACACATAATGCTGCCAATACTACGATACTCTTTGCTTTTTTTGAAGTAAACACACCTTTTTTCATACGCTTTTCCTCCTGTAATCTTATTTGATTTTTGATTTTAAAATATAATTGTGGGGATGGTTCTATATTTTTCACTGTTTTTTTTAATTCGCTTTCAATCCATTGTTCCATTTTTTTATCCATTTTTCTCACAAACCCTTCCCTTAAAAAATGCATCCGTTTTCAACTTTTGATACAGCTTTTGTCTTGCAAAAAACAATCTTGATTTTACAGTACCTTCTAAGCTTGCTGTAACTTTTGCAATTTCTGTAACTGACATTTGATTGTAATAGTACAGTATTACAGTTGTTCTTTTTTTCATATCTAAAGTATTGATTGCCTCCATAAGCTTTTTACTTTCTTCTTTTTCCAAAAGTGTTTTTTCAGAATCTTCTTCAAAGCTATCTTTTATTGTTTCAAATACATTTTCAATGGGTACTGTATTTTTTTCTTTTTGAGCAAATTTCCAAGCTGTCCTTGTCAATATTTTATAAAACCACGCTTTAAAAGTGTTAGGGTCTTTTAACTCACTAATATGAAGACAGCACTGGACAAATGTTTCTTGTAAAATATCTTCTGCTGTATCACGATTTCCTGTAATAAGATAAGCGGTACGCAATGCGGGATTTTTATATTTTTCATATATCATAAAAAACGCTGTATCATCACCTTGCTGCATTTTTTGAATCCATTGTGACTCTTCCATATGCTGCCTCCTTTATTTGTTACATTTTGGCGCGCCTGTATATAAGAGTATTTTTTTATTATTTTGGTTCAATCATATTGTAAAAAATTTTATTTTTTTATTTATAAAATTATTTTCATACTAATAGTAGACTCTTATCGTATTGTAGTATATAAAAAAACAGGAGGTTTGAAATATGCATTTATTAGACCAAAAAATTGCCCTTGTTACTTCCTCCACAAGAGGAATTGGCTATGCTGCTGCAAAAAAATTAGCCCAAGCAGGAGCAAAAGTATATTTGGCAGTACGCCGTTTAGATGCTGGAAAAAAAATTGTAGAGGAAATAGAAGCTTCAGGCGGAAAAGCTGATGTAGTATATTTTGACGCCCAAGATGAAAAAACATATTCTTCCATGATTACAGAAGCAGTGAAAAAAGAAGGTAAAATTGATATTCTTGTAAACAATTTTGGCACAACTGATGTAAAAGAAGATTTAGATGTAGTCCACGGCAGTACAGATAAATTTTTTGAAATTGTCAATATGAATTTAAAAAGCGTTTATATTCCTTGCAAAACAGTAATTCCCATCATGGAAAAAAACGGTGGAGGCAGTATCATCAATATTTCTTCTGTGGGAGGAAAATATCCTGATGTTTCCCGCACTGCATATGGCGTTTCAAAATCTGCCATCAATTTTTTAACAAAAGAAATTGCTGTACAATATGCTCACAAAAAAATTCGCTGCAATGGCATTATGCCTGGCTTTATTGCAACAGATGCTTCTATGGATAATATGTCCGAAACATTTTTAAATACATTTTTAAAAACAGTGCCCTTAGCAAAACCAGGGCAACCAGAAGATATTGCCAATGCTGTATTATATTTTGCCAGTGATTTTTCTGCCTTTATAACAGGAGAGGTGATTTCTGTGGCAGGTGGGTTTGGCATTGCTTCTCCTATGTACCCTCTATATCAAGATATGAGAGTAAAAGGATAACCAAACACATATCTAACATAATAAAAAATAGCCGTCGCACAAATCATGGCGGCATGGTATGTCAAAAAAAGCCCACTTGGGCTTTTTTGGGTTTCATTGATGAATAAATCTCTATTTCTTAGTACAAATTTTCTCTTTTGCAAAGCCTTGAATACCATCTGTTTCTCGACAAAAATCAATTCTGCCTACGAATTGTGCGCTTCGTTGTCTATCTTTTTGCCCCATTTTTTAACTATCATACAAACTATGTGGTCTTTCACTTTGTTTTTCAAACTATAGTCACACTATTATGTATTGCTTTTAAAAGGTTTGCAAAAATTACTTCTTATTCAGTATTGTTATTATATTGTATTTCATTATTTTTGCATCACAATTTATTACAAAAAACCATTTCTACTTCAAACTGATAGCTCGCTTCATAGTATAGTTTGAATCAATTATTTGATAGAATAAACTACTTGTATAAAAAGTTATCCTTTCTTTTGTAAAATGTTTAAACCGAAATATATTTATGCTATTCTCTTAAACTTTTATAATTATTATCTTGCAAAACAGTTCTTAAAATTTGTTACCCAAACTTTTTCATTGCCAAAAAAACTTCCACTCGCTTAGCAAGTAGCTTTTCCTATAAAGTCATAACTCTCTGTTGCTTGCTTATGCGTAAACGTATAACTCACTCTTCCAACCTCTGCTGCCTACTACCCTTAAAAAACTTTTTCCCTTCCAGTGTCAGCGGCTCTTGCAGTTGATCTTCTCTGCTATATATTCCGCTATTGTATCTGCCCCCTGCGCCGTATGGACACAATAGCCTTTACACCAAAATTATTATATTTGTATTCTAACTCACGAAATTGTTGCTATAATATCTTCCTTTCAAATCCTGGTATATTGTAATTGACTCATCTAGCGGTCACTTACAAATATACCTTCTCCTTTCTATCAACCTTTTAATCCGTGGTTGATTACGGTATTATACATTTGTATGATGTAAATATGTGATGTGGATTTGTATCTTTCAAACCTGTGGCTTTGACTACTTAATGGAGGTTCTTACCACACCTTATTTCTAAATAATGATTAGTTAGATGAGTCTTGAATTCGTAT
>DVLQ01000171.1 GCA_018715395.1 Candidatus Coprocola pullicola
TATTTAGGCTTGAACACCATTATTTTACAACAAGGACGATGCTTTTTGCTTAAGCTTTCATCTCACCCGCAGAGCGGGCGGTTGTTAAAGGCTGCTCCGCAGCCTTTGGTACTAAAGTAATAATATAAAAAACTTTCACCCACCTAGCGGCTAGTTTTTCCTATACAATCATAGCTCTCCGTTGCTAGCTTATACCTCTGGCAACTGTGCTTGTGTTACATGCTATACTTGAAAGTGTTTTCCTGCTCTAGTGTCAGCTGTTCTCCTCTTATTTGATTGGATATATATTCAGCTACTCTATCTGCATTATTGCTGCTGTACTATAGCCTTTAGACCAAACTCTTTATTTCTATATTTGCATCTCAACTCATAAAATGATTCCTATCACATCGTACTGCCTTTTCTTTTCAAATACCTCATAAAACTTGATACACTCATATTAGGCAGTATCTCTATAGGCATATATACATAACCTAGACCATACCTACTTCTACTTTTTGCATATTCACTCTTTTTCACTGCCATGATATTTTCCTTATTGCTTTCATAAAACACTTTTTGCCTATATTTCGGAGCAGTTACTATGTGATATTTGCAATTTTATATTGTATACAATAAACTATGTATATTCGCGATGCCTATACTACTTCTATCTCAACGCCGAAAGAATTTTTTAAACCATATGTCTAACCCATGGTTTTCTTTACACAAATAAAGCTCAGAAAATTTTATTTTCCGAGCTTTTTAAACATTGCGGAGACAGGATTTGAACCTGTGACCTTCGGGTTATGAGCCCGACGAGCTACCGGACTGCTCCACTCCGCGTCATAATATAGATCCTTGTGTTACAGTATATACTTATTTTTTTGATTTGTCAACAAAACTTTTTCATTGTTCTTTCATATGTTCAAACATCAATTTTCCAAAAATTCATCTAAAATCAATTTCTTCTATAGTTATTTTTTCCAATTTTTCAGTATTTTATAAAAAATAAGCCTTTATATAAACTTATTTTAAAAATATCTGTACAACTATTTTTATGTAATAAATCTCATATTCTTTTTATATATCACTTTATATCTTAAAAAAATATAAATTTGCTTTTTGTTTCTTTTGTTACTATAATGTATAAAAGTAAGGAGGTCTGCTATGGAAACAATAGATGTCATCAAACAAAAACTTTCTTCTGCAACAATTCAACAACTGCCAAATTTGTTAAATCATTATAGCTCTGACAAAAGAAAAGGCGTTCAAAAGCTGATTCTTTCTTATCATAAAAAAATAGAAGCAACTCAAAGAGAATATCAACGCTTAGAAAATATGTTACTTTTTGAAAAAGAATATTATCAAAAAGGCTTTACTGCTATAGCAGGCATAGATGAAGTAGGAAGAGGTCCTCTTGCCGGTCCTGTTGTAGCCGCCGCTGTAATCTTACCAAAAAATTGTAAAATAGAAGGCGTCAATGATTCAAAAAAGCTTTCTGCCCAAAAACGAGAAACATTGTATTCTATTATCTGTCAAAAAGCCATATCTTATGGTATTGGCGTTGTAACAGCGCAGCGTATTGATGAAATCAACATATTGCAGGCTACTTTTGAAGCTATGCAACAAGCCCTTTCCAAACTTTCCGTTGCTCCTGATTTTATATTGGCAGACGCCGTACATATCCCAAACATCTCAACAGCCCAAAGGGGTATTATAGGCGGTGATGGCAAAAGCATTTCCATTGCCGCAGCCAGTATTGTTGCAAAGGTTACAAGAGATACTATGATGCAAGAATATTCCAAAATTTACACAGGCTATGGTTTTGAAAAAAATAAAGGTTATGGTTCTCAAGAGCATATTAAAGCAATCCAAACAAAAGGACTTTGTGCCATACATCGCAAAACATTTGTCAAAAATATACTTTTTGATAATCAAAAAGTATCCAAAAACAAACAAAAAGGTCAGAAAGCTGAACAGTTAGCACTTCAAGAAATGCAAAAACTTGGATACACTATATTAGAACAAAATTTTCGTCGTTATACTGGTGAAATTGATATCATTGCAAAAAAAGAAAATCTCATTGTATTTACAGAAGTTAAATTTAGACAGTCTGAAAAAAACGGACTGCCTTGTGAAGCAGTTACAACACAAAAACAAAATCATATTATTCAAACAGCGAATATTTATCTATCCGAAAACCAAATTTCTAACTCAAATATTCGTTTTGATGTAGCAGAAATACTGCAAAAACAACAAAAACTTTTCTTTCGATACATAGAAAATGCCTTTTGGCTGGAATAGGAGAAAAATATATGCCTCATATCAAACAAAAAAATCATTTACAATATATTACATTTGAAAATTTAGAAAAAACAAATATGGTAAACCATTGCTTTACAACACGTCTGGGAGGTGTCAGCCAAGGCGTTTATGCACAGTTAAACCTTAGCTTTACCAGAGGAGAAGAAAGAGAAAAGGTATTACAAAATTATCATATACTTTGTGATACATTGGGATTTGATTTCAATAGCTTTGTACTTTGTCACCAAACACATACAACAAACATTCGTGTTGTCACGAAACAAGATAGAGGAATGGGCGTTACCAAACAAAGTACTATAAAAGATACAGACGCTCTCATTACAAATATTCCAAACATACAATTAGTGGCTTTTTCGGCAGATTGCACTCCCATATTTCTTCTTGATACCAACAAAAAAGCCATCGCAGTCATTCATGCCGGTTGGAGAGGAACTGTTAACGGCATTGCAAAAAAAACCATAGAAAAAATGACTCAAACCTATGGTACAAATCCTAAGGATATCATTGCAGGCATCGGTCCTTGTATAGGACAATGTTGTTTTCAAGTAGATCAACCTGTAGTAGAAGAATTTCAAAAAAAGCTTTCTTTTCCAGAAGATGTTATCATGCCGGACACAGTTGCTGAAAAATACAAAATTGACCTTTGGGAAACCAATCGCCGTATTTTAATAGAATCGGGTGTTCCCAATACGCAGATTGAAATTTGTAAAATCTGTACTATGTGCCATCCCCAATTGTTTTATTCTCATCGAGTAATGGGTAATGCCAGAGGAAACATGGCAGCTATCATAGCATTAAATTAAAAACTTTCTCTTGCAAAAAATGTCATATTTGCTACTATACCAAAAATTAACCTTTGCAAAGACAAGCCCCATATTTCAACACAATCAGGCGTTCTCACACACAGATTACATTTTGTAAAATCTGTACTCCCAATTGTTTTATTTTCATAAAGTAATGGGTAATGCCAGAGCAAACATAGCAGCTATCATAGCATTAAATTAAAAACTTTCTCTTTCAAAAAATGTCATATTTGCTACTATACTTTTTCAAAACACAAATTTGACATTTGTAAAGCCAATCCCCATATTTCAACACAATCGGGCGTTCTCACACACAGATTACATTTACAATATCTATAATTAATAAGCAATATCAGAGCAAACATAACCATTATCATAACATTACAGTAAATCATAAAAGGAGTATTTTTTATGGTAGAAATAAAAACATATCTTTCTATTTTTGAAAAACAATTACAAGAATTATTTCAAGAAAAATTATTCTTTTTTGGAATACAAGGCAGCTATGCCAGAGGAGAAGCCACAGAAAACAGCGATATTGACGTTGTGGTCATATTAGAAAATCTAACGCCTTCACTTCTTTTGGAATACAAAAAAATGGTGGATTCTCTTCCTTTTCGTGACAAGCTTTGCGGCTTTGTTTCAGGAAAGGAAGAACTATTTCATTGGAATACTTCAGAGCTATTTCAGTTTTATTATGATACTGTCCCCATTTTTGGAACATTAGACGACTTATTGCCTTTGATTACAAAAGATGTCATAAAACAAGCTGTTCATGCTGGAGCTTGTAGTATCTATCATAGCTGTTGCCATAACATTTTGCATGAAACAAATGCAGAAATATTAAAATCCCTCTACAAATCTTCCGTATTTTTATTACAAGCAAAATCTTTTTTAGAAACAGGCTGTTACAGCAAAACAAAAAAAGAGCTTTATCAACGCATCTCTAAAGAAGAGTCTTTCATTATTGATATCAGCCAAAAACCATATGAAATTACAAAACAACGATTAGAAGAATTTTCTTTTCTGTTATTACAATGGACAAGTCGTATCATCACAAAAAAATCTCTATTATAAAAACCACTCGCCTATCGGGTGGTTTTACTATGCAGACATAGTTTTTCTCATTTATGTGTAAATGCATAGCCCCTGTGTTATCTGCTATATTGAAAAGAGTGTTACGACAGTTGTTCTTTCATTGTTGTTCATTTAATTGATTCTGTATATATTCGGTCATTCTATCTGCATTTTTGTCGCTGTATCATAGTCTTACACCAAAAATCTCTGTTTCTATACTTGTATTTTCACTTATAAAATCATTCATTGTACTGCTTTTCCTCATAAAACTTGATATGCTCGTATTAACCAATATCTCTACAAACATCTGTCTATATTCTGGACATACTTCTGCCTTTTGTATACTCACTCTTTTCTACTCACGCAATATTTTCCCTATTACTTTCATAAAACACTTTTCCACTATATTTCGGAGCAAATACTATGTGATATTTGCAATTTTATTTTGTATATCATAAAATATATCTGTAATATGCATATACAAACCCCTTTTCACTATTTTTTACAATAGGCAGACTGTAATTGTATGATAGTAAAAAGTATTTTTCTACCTCAACGCTGAAAGGTCTTTTTGAAACCACACATACACCTCATCATTTTCTTTATACAATCTTAGCCGGCGGTTTGCCCTGTCCCCAAAAGGGGCTGCTACCAGCAGTATCTCCGTGCTTGTAAGCCTTTTTTGGAAATCCGCCAAGCCCTCTACTGCCCCAACTGCCGCCTTTGACGGCTATTTTTATTTGCTTTTTCACCTATAAACGGGTCAATGTACTACTCAAACGGATTTGATCTGCCATCTAATCTTTCTTTCACTAATAATTCACAATATTTTTTTATATTTTTCCCAACTGTACCAACGCAATATCCTCCACACCAAAACATTCTATTTCCATATTTGTATTTTAAATTTGCATGTCTATCAAAAATAACGAGAGAACTTTTCTCTTTCAAATATCCAACTATTTCTGACACACTGTATTGTGTAGTATACCAATCAGTATGTGCACCTGTATCATTTCTATTGCTTTTCTTTCACATCATTGTCTAAGTATTTTCTTTATTTCACCTTTCATTTTTCCATATAGTATCTGTATTCTATAATTTGATGTCAGTACAATAGGATATTTATATTTCCAACTTGTACGTACTAAACGATTCATATAAAAGTCTTTCTAGGCTTTCTTATGTCTTATTGGAGTCAATATAATGATAAGGAGGTTTTTTCTCTGATTCCGCCGGCATAGCCAGGGCTTTGATTGGTTTACCAATCAAAAAAGGGACTGCTTTTTTCAGTCCCTTTTTGGCGTTGCTTCTTCATTGTGTTCTATGATTTTTTTCACGCCTTTTTCAAATTTTTGTCTGGAAAGCATCACCAAATGTCCGCATTTACAGCAACGAATTCTAAAATCAATTCCTGTACGCAGTATCTCCCACTCACTTCCTCCACAAGGGTGGGGCTTTTTCATTTGTACCTTATCTCCTACAGAAAATTGCATTTTTCCACCTTCTTTTTCATCATCATACTATTTTCATTGGGTAATTTACTAAAAAATAAAACAATAGTCAAGTTTTATTTTACTCTTTTGTAATGTGTACTGTTCTTTGAGGAAATGGTATACTAATTTGTTCTTGATCAAATCTCTGTTTGATACGAACACGCAGTTCTCTTTCTACCGCCCAGTTTTTTTTCACTTGGCATTTTCCTACAATGCGTATCCTCACAGCAGATTCATTTAGTCCCACAACTCCCAGTACTTCCGGCGTTTGCAAAAGCCCCGACACATTTTCTGTCTGTTCCATTTCATTTTTTAGTACAGCAAGTACCTCTTCTATATTTTCTTCATACCCTACGTCTATTTCTACAATAGCATTCATATATTCCTTGCAATAATTTGTAATCACTCCAATGGAGCCGTTTGGAATAATATGCACTGCTCCATTAAAATCCCGTATTTTTGTAGTACGCATTGTAATGGCTTCTACAGTACCTGTTTGTCCTTGTATGGTCACAATATCTCCCACGCCAAAATGATCCTCAAATAGTATAAAAAAGCCGTCTAATGTATCTTGTATCACATTTTGAGCGCCCAGTCCAATAGCCACAGAGCCTGCTCCGGCAATGGCAATTAAAGAGCTTTTTTCTACTCCCAACTGTACCAATATGGTACAAATGGCAATAAAATATAATAAATATTTTATTACGCTTGATACAATGGAATACACCGTATTTGCTTTTCTTTCATCCACAGGCACCTTACTGTTTTGCGCTTGCTTCATCAAAAACCGTTTTACAACCTTTCTGCTTAATTGTACTAAAAAAAGGCATACCACCAGCACAATCAGACAATAAAATATTTTATATCCCAGTTCCAAAAGTCCTTCAATGTTTTTTTCAGAAAATAACTTTAAAAATTCTTCCAAGGATAATCACCTTTCTTTTGCCGCTTTTACAAACATTTCAAACAACTTCATTTGTATTTTATCTTTTTTCATCATCTCAGGATGCCACTGCACACCAATGATAAAACGCGCTGTTTTATGCTCAATAGCCTCTATGAGACCATCCTTGCTTTTTGCGCAAACCATAAAATCTTTTCCTGCCTCTTTTACAGATTGATGATGAAAACTGTTTACAACACAGCTGTTTTGATTTGCAATTTTTGATAAAATACTGTTTGTGGCTATTTCTATGGTATGAGTTCCATAAAAACGAGGCGCTTTTTGAATATGCTTTATCATTGTGTTTGTTTGACTGTAAATATCTTGATAAATACTGCCTCCATTTAAAATTGCCAACAGCTGCATTCCTCTACAAATACCCAATATAGGTAATTTTTTTTCTTGTGCTTTTTGGCACAGACTCCATTCAAAAGCATCTCTCAAGGGAGAAATTTCTCCATTTTCTGCAATCGGTTCCTCTCCAAATAAAATCGGGTCGATATCTCCTCCTCCTGTAAGTAATAATCCGTCTATAAAATCCGGAAACATCTCATTGGGGCAAAGTATCATCGGATAGCCTCCTGCCGTTTCAATGGCTTTTATATAATGCTGTGATACCATAAACTTTTCTGCTTCATAGGAGTAATCCGGCGTAATGCCTATAATTGGTTTCATGAAAAATCTCCTTTTCCTTTTTTTGTATATTTACAGCAAAATACTTATTTTTATGACTATGTATTGTATGGTAGCATAAAAATGTGCTAAAATAAAGAGATTTCAATATGATTTTATATAAAAAGAAAGGGGAAATTCTTTTGCATAAAATTGGCATTATCGGAGCAATGAAAGAAGAAATTGCACCATTGCAGCAAAAGGCTGTCACTACACAGACTCAAACATTTTTAGGTTTAACATTTTATAAAGCTATGCTTTATGACAAAGAAGTGATACTTGTGATCAGCGGTATCGGCAAGGTCAATGCCGCCCTTTGCACACAAGTTTTAATAGACCGTTTTGGGGTAGACTGCATCATTAACGTTGGCGTGGCAGGCGCTGTTTACCAAAAACTCTCCATAGGAGACATTGTGATATCACAAGACGCTGTACAACACGATATGGATACTTCTGTATTCGGCGATCCTATCGGTATCATTCCACGTATGAAAGAAAGCTATTTTAAAGCCGATCAACATTTAGTTGCGTTAGCAAAAAGCTGCGGAGAATTATTGACCGCAAAAGCGCGCATTTTTACAGGCAGAATTGCCAGCGGAGACCAATTTATCAGCACTGCTGAAGGCAAACAAAAAATATGGGATACTGTACAGGGATACTGTGCAGAAATGGAAGGCGCGGCCATTGCTCATGCTTGCTATCTCAATGATATTCCTTTTGTCATCATTCGCTCTATTTCCGATGATGCTGAAGAAAAAGCACATATTTCCTATGAAAAATTTGTAGAAATTGCCGCAAAAAATTCCAGTGAATTGTTGGAAAAAATGCTTCAACAGCTTTCATAATGATTTCTACTGACTCAACGCTGTAGAAAACTCTATGGCGTTTTTTTATTTATAAAATTATAGTATTCTTTCTTTAATAACGGTTTTTCTTTCAAAAGAGATTTTGAAAAAAATCTCTTTCTGATATGGATTTTAATATTCTCAGCATTGAAAAACAACACCACATGTGTACTCAAAAAAATTTCAAAATATAACTACTCATCTTCAAAACGAGCAATCTTCATTTATATTGTATTTTCAACATTAATTGCCCTAAAGTATATAAACCCGTATGCTTATATTTGTTCTTGCACCGGCAATTTTACCGTTTTCATACCAAGCATACTTGTTCACTTTTTAAATAGTTTTAGAAACAATTGCTTTTTTATATAAAAAATCTTAACTAAGCTGATTGCTATCTCTTTAGCAGTCAAAAATGATTTTTGTATCACAATCTTTTCCTCATATGGTTTCCTTGTGGGCTTCAAATTTAGTCATAGAAATTTCCTTTTCTCTAACTAAAGTAAAGCAAGGAAAGCATTTTTTGCTATCGTCCCTTCACTCTATCAATGATCGGCACAATATACACCACTGTTTTACAATGCCTAAGCTAGTATTTTGCTATTTTTTCAATGTTGCGCTCTATTGTATAAACAGGCATATTCTTCAAAAAAACCATAATATAGAATAAACTGTTCAAAATATTTAAATAATAGGCATAAAACATTATTCCAAAAGGTCAGCGTTTTTCTTCCATATGAGTGCCTCTTGCTCTAACTTTTGCATAAACGATTCTTTTCCGTTACAATACCCAGTAATATCGTATGGAAATTTTTGGGCAAGAGTCCTTTTTAACGCCTCATATTGACGAGCAACCTCTTGGTGAGTACGCAAATAATCTCGTACTGCAATATGCCTTTGAATATCCTGTTTATTGGATTGCTCAAAAATATGAATCTGATGCGTACGCTCCTCTTTGCCTTTACGCAAATATCGTCTTCCGGGAATACCTAATTCTCCAACATATTCATACCCAAGTATCTCAAACTCTGACTTTTTTTCATCCACCTTTTGCATATCCAAAACTATTGGCATGATATCAATGATAGGCTTTGCAGACAGTTTTGGTACGGATGTACTGCCAATATGATATATAGCAGTACAATTCTTTCCCAAAATGCCCTTAATGACTTTTGCTTCTTCTTCAAACATAATTTTCCATACTGAGCAATAGGCACTTACAACAATATGTTGTGGCATAATATTTCTCTCCTTACAACCATAAAATTGCACTCACATTCATTTAACACTTTCTGCTGTTCCAAGACATCGTATACTCTACTTGTCCAGTATTTTCCTCCACATCTTCTGAAATAATAGAAAAACCTTCTTGTTGATAAAACTTTATGGCACGCTCATTTTGCTGATATACATTTAATGATAATATAGTATAAATTTGCTTGATGTAATTTAGCAGTTGTTTTCCAATACCCATACAACGCCATTGTTTTTTTACAAAAATCCCGGCAATATAGTTTTCCTGCATTCCAACAAATCCTTGTATTACTCCATCTGTTTCATACACATAAACCTCTGCTTGTAAAAGCTGTTTTCGTACCATTGGAGCATGCGCTTTCCAATACTGTTTTGCCACAAAATGGTGTGTTTCAATATTTCCATTTAACCAAATTTTTATAATCTGCTCTATATCACAGTTCTTAAATTTTCGAATCATATTTCAGTCCTCCCTTTTGACTGTTAAAACCATACCATAACCAAATTGCAGCAGTGATGCTTACAATAGCAATACCGGCAATAAAAAACCATATATGAATCCCAACTTTCTCAGCAATAGGGCTGCTTAATAACAATCCAACCGGCATAGTAACAGAAGAAATCAATGTAAGTACGGAGAAAGCTCGCCCCATTTTTTCAGTTTCTACTGTTTCCTGAATATAGGCAGTCAAAGGGATTGTATGCACATTACCAAAAGCACCAAGTCCTACGCATAATATTGCAAACAAAATCCATCCCCAAAATACAGCAGGGAGCATACCACAAGTAGCTGAAATAACGCCCATTGCTAGTAATCCTATATAAGATATCCTGATTTTTCGGTTTACCTTCAATACGCTAGAAAAAAGTAATGAAGATATAATCATTCCCACTGCAAAAGACAGTTCTACTACACTACCGTACATTGCAGAAAGATTAAAGTAATCACTGGTCATCAAAGGATAGAAGGAGGACAAAGGGGCATAGAAAAACATACAAAGCGCCTCTGCAATGACTAAATAAAATAACTCTCTATCTTTTCGGAATACCCATATGCCTTCCTTAAATTCTACTAATAGATTTTGCTTCATATTTTGTAATTTTTGCTGTTTTGGAATTTTAACAACTGCCAAAGCAATGCTGGCAAGCGTTGCTCCGATAACATCACTCATCAGAACAACAGACATGGGAAACGCAGCATAGAGAGAGGCGCCAATAACAGGTCCTAACAAAAAAGACCCTGCATTCATCAGTTGCATCCAGCCATTTGTTTTGACAAGCTGCTGTGTTGGCACAAGCTGTGGGATAATAGACTGTATGGCCGGCTGCTGAAATGTACTGCCAATACCTCGAACACACAACATAATGAAAACTGTCCAAACAGGCAGTTCAAATAAAAACAAAAATATAGCATATATCAACGCTATGACGCCCATTGCCATATCCGAGAAGATACAGATAAATTTTCTGTTAAAGCGGTCTGCCACTACTCCCGCAAGCGGACTAAAAAGCGTCATCGGTAAATATGCTGCCAGTCCGGATAGCCCCAGCAGCAATGGGGAAGAAGTTTGTTCTGCTAACCACCAAATCAGTGCAAACTGGACGCCATGGCTTCCTAGCAGAGAAATTGCTTGCCCTAATGCAACAATTAAGAATTTTGTTTTCCATTTGTCTTTTTCAAACATATTGATGATTCCTTTCTACTATTCTAAAATACTTAAAAGTCTGTATGAAAAGGACAATAAAAAACAGATATCCCTCAAAAGATGGGTTATCTGTTTATCTGCTTTGCTATCATTCCCGCTTGCTACACAATAGGCGCACCAAATTAACAGACATATTGAAATGCCTGTAACACAGAGCCTGCTTAATGAATCTATTCGTAAAGATAAGCGCAACAAAACAACCCATCTTAAATGTGATGAGACCGAACTTTATTCGTAGATTTTATTGTCCTATGATTAACGAATAGACGACATCAAGCCACCTCCCTTTTTTAAATTTCTTCATCAGAATACCACAAAAAATTTAAAAAGTCAAACTCCAAAAATTTAAATCTATCATAACTTTAGCTTTTTGATTTTATTACTTTTTCAACTACTATAATAGTTCTATTTTATGTTTATTTTTTTATTTTAAAAAATAATAAACTCAAATATCTTTTCTATTCTTCTGTTATTTTATGATATATGGATATTGGTACATGGATTATCTTTTTTGTAACCTTCTACAAAGCTACTGTCATCTCAAATACCAAACTATATATTTTTTCATTGGCATATCTTAGTCGTCATAATTTCCAATAGCAAAGTCAGCCACACCAGTCAATATAAACGACACGTACCCATCTACCTTTATTTATAGGCAGTCAAAGAACATGCTATCGTTTCTTGCAATTCTAAATGCAACCATACAACATCCTTTGTGAAAAAAATGGGAGCGTTCATAAAATACACAGAAATATATCAAATATACCTTCCATGTTTATTGCAAAGTTGTCATACATCACTTGAGCATCAAACAATAATTTGCAGTTGTACCGAAAATGATAGCAACGTTTCCATTAAATATCTAATATGTCACAAATCTAATGCATTACAAATGCATCCAGTTTCATATCAAGCTGAAGTTATATAAAAATATCCTTGCTATCACCTACAATTAAACTGTGCTATGCAATGACGCTGTTTTTTCATCGCTTTTCCCCTATTACCAAAGAAGTCACAAAAAAAGCTTTCTGTACTACTTTCATGATAGAATGCAAAAAGATATTAGCATAAAATTAGGTATTTTAAGACTGTATATCTCATTTGTCTTACAGTAACTTTATAAGAAAATGAAAATCCATTCTTATAAATATATTTTCTTATAAAGCACCGTTAATATACACAAAGGCGATACACAAACGGTATAAATACTATTCTTTCTTTTTGCCTTACGCCAAACATATCTGATGTTTCTCTAAATAAATATGTAAGTTCATACAGAAGTTGAAAAACACAGGAAGCCAATAACAAATCTATTCAAATTTCGGTTTAACAATTTGATAGATGTGTTCCAGTCTACCACATCAAAAAGAATTTCAAAAAAAGCCACATTTAAAAACATCAACCACTTAACAAAATTGGTAAATAATGAATCTATAGCAGATAAAAAGCAGACCCATAACATCATCCCTTATCCCCATAGAAATCCTATAAAAAATACCTTTCTCATTGTATTTGACTTTCTCAACAAAGGCAATAAAATCGTATCCAACAAAATAATATAGATTTCAGAAGCAAAAGCCGTTACACAAAAATCTTTATTTTATTGAAAAAAAAGAGCTCTGCTAGTAGCAATGTTTCTGACAAAATCTCTCATACTTATTTGAAGAATTATCCTTATCTATTCTACAAAAACATAAAAAATATTTCATAATTAATGATATTTTTTCGTAACATAAAATCCAAAGACAAAAAGCTAATAAAAACAAACAGGAGGACACTGTGGTATCACTGTATGAAAAGGAAAAGCGTTTCGTTTTAGACGGTAAAGGTCTTTGGTAATAACTGTTATCTTTGCTTTGCACAGCAGGACTTAAAGCTCCTCACACTCGAAACTCATACCAAAAAACAAAAAACTTAACATTAAAGAAATGATGTTCATTCATGTACTTCTATAAAATCACATTTTGATTTTGTATGCTTTCGCTTTCTCCAAATTAAAACTCTTCTTGGCTTAGTCTACAATACAACAGTTTTGTCTGCCTTCTTTTTGTTATTGTTAATAACATAAAAAGCGGCAAGATCGTTTTAAACCTCGTCGCTCCTTGCGGTTATCAATCCGTTATGCTATTACGTTTATATAATCTGTGATCCATATCTGTGTCGTCATACTCTTTCTCCTCATAACTAAGATTGCTCTGTCGGAGAGGGAACGTAACATAAGGGAAAAAAGCCGATATTACTGCTATGGTCTGTCTATAAACCAGCGATTTGTTGCGTCCAGTTGCCTCCACTGCTCTCCATGGCGTTGGGTGTGTTTTCAGTGTTGTTATTAGATAGGGGATAGAATCCGGTTATGTCGCAAGAAATGATGAAACATAGCGGTTACAGTCCTAATTATATGAATACCCAATACCCTTTGTTTATATTAAAACAATGAAAAAAGTCAGCATAAAATGAAAGAGGGTTTGGAGCAGATTATTCTAAGTACAACTTAATTATCGCACTTGAAGGCGGCAGATCAGGGAAAAATAAAGTAATTGAGAAAGCCCTTTAAACCCTTAATAATAGAAAATAAGCTTCTCAAAGTAATTTTCGTTATTCTCAAGTTAAATCCAAATAACAGTTAAAAACGGTACACAAAGATACAGTACACATACAGACAAGTACTCTTACAGAAATATATATTCTGTGGAGGAAGATAGAAAAATTAACGCACAGAAATTTGAACATGCTTTTGAATCCAAACTTCAGAAATACAAAAGTCCTACAAAAAAGAACAAATGACCAAATACTCCAAAATTTAATCGGTGAAACAAAAAAATCCACAATGAAACGCCTATTAGTACAGCTTTTAATAAAGCAATGATAAAATCTACAAAAATAGCATATTCTTAAAGCAGACAATTTTATTAACAAATATAAAAAATAGTTCGCCTGCTATTAGCAAATCATAAAAATTTCATAAAAATAAGATAAAAAATCATAGAACCACAGAGGTAAAAAAATCCGCCAAATCTTACAAAATGACGGAAATGCTGTCCCAGAGAGGATTTGAACCTCCGACCCCACGCTTAGGAGAAGCTCCGATACGACATCAGGAGATGCTATATAGTGCTAAGAAATCCCGTAATTTCAAGGCTTTTTCACTGTTCCATATCTCATGAGATACTACCGAGTGATAGCCTGTACAAGGGGATTTTACCAGGTCTAATTGGCATGTAATTAGCTGAGCATCTGAAAAATGGTGGCTGTTTTCAGTTCAAGTCTAACCTGCTGAGTACCGCCAAATGATACGAAATACAGCATAGTGATATACCGTACAAATTCGAAGTGCAGATGCCTTTGTCTTATCGTTTGCTATATGTATTGTAACACGAAATCAGCATAATTTGTGTTACCAAATTCTAAATATGTACTGAAAAAGCAGACCCTCTCAAAAGAAAGGATCTGCCTTTTGATTTTACATCGACTTAGCAAGCGTCTTAAGCAGTTCAGCCATACCGGGCTTTTGAAGGAGCGACAGGAGAAGTTCCTGATCACTTTGAGGTTTTTGCTCAGCCGGTTTTTCAACCACTTCTTCCGGTTCAGCTTGTCTGCCAGAATAAAATGCTTCTTCCAGTCTCGCAGCATTCACCCGACGGTCATCATCAATAATATGCGAATATACATCAGCTACCATCTTGATCTGTGCATGACCGGAATCGCCTTGCACCGACTTCATATCGCCACCATTCAGCTTCAACTTATAAGTGATACTGGAATGACGGAGGGAATGGAAAACCACCTTTGGAAGCCCATGTTCCTCGATTAACTTACTGAATCCTCGATTGATGACCTGTCCTTCTATCGGCTTTCCATTGCTGGAGCAAAACACAAGATTAAAGTCAACAAATTCATCGCCAAACAAATCTTTCAGTTCCTCAATGGTAGCTTTTCTTTCAACGAGCATTTCGGCAACCGTTTTAGGCAGGAAGATTTTTCTCACGCTTGTTTTGGTTTTTGGAGTTTTCAAAACTAAAGCAGTGTGTGTGCTGGCAAATGTTCGGGGAAACTTAAACATAATATCTTTTTCATTCAGGTTCTCCATCGCATTTCGATTGACACGCTGCAATTCTTTCTCTACGAAAATACTTGCTCGCCCCTGTTCAATACTTGCAGGAGAAATATCCACACAATCCCATGTCAATCCCAGCAGCTCACCCATTCGCAAGGAACAGGAGAAAGCTAGATTGATTGCCAAGCTCAAAATTTCATCATCACAAACCTCCAGAGCTTTAATCAGCGTGTCCGCTGTCCAAATTTCTCTTGGCTTGGTTTCTGTCTTTGGCAGAGTTGCGTGTTCTACCGGATTACGGGAAATCAGTTCCCACTTTACCGCCTGATTAAAGGCATTATGTAGTACCTTGTGGATTTGTCTGACGGTTTTCGCTGTCACAAATTCAGTCCTCGCTTTTACGAATCGAGTCGATACCGCCTTAACAGTCAACAGGTCACGATAATATTTGTCCATCACTCTGGGATTCAGATCTTCCAGTTTCATATCGCCAATGATTGGACGAACATAATTGGAAAGCAAGCTCTGACGGCTTTCATAAGTGGACATCGCCCAGGTGTTTACTCCATAGATAGACATATATTCTTCCAGGAGATCATTTACCGTTTTGGCAGTCGGAACAATGAAGCTGCCCGTTTCCTGTTCGTACTCAATTTGATTCTTTCTCTTTTTCGCTTCAGTGCTGGTATCGAAGGTTTCCCACTTCTGACGCTTTTTGCCCGATTCATCGACGTATGTATAGACCACAGAGTATTTCTTTTTTCGTTTTACGATAGATGCCATAGTTACTCGCTCCTTTCTTCCATATCAGCTTTTCCCACCATTTTGTAGTGGGACTGGCTCTCATACCAACGATGAAAGCTGTCTTTTGTAACACATTTATACCGTCCAATCTGCACAATATCGAATACACCCTTTGAAACGATATAATAAACTTGATTGCGATACAGCCCAAGCATTTTACCGATCTCCGGCATTGTATAGGCATCTTGCCTTAGTTTTTTATCTTCTTCCTGATCTTCAACCGTTCGGTAAAATGTCTGTGCTGTGTACCATTTCCAAAAACTCTCCTTCGTAATACGCATCTTCGCAAGATCATCGACTTTTTCAAAATGACCCTTTGCAATCAGCTCATAGGCAGATGCTTCTGATATTCCGAGGAGATTCCCCAGCTCATCAGCTGTCATGGAAATCTCTTTAATATGTGCTCCTGGTGGTGTACCATCAATTTTATGATAGCGGCATTGATTGGCGTACCAATCTTCAAAGCTCGCAATCATCACCCTCATTTTCTTTCCTACCATAATCGTTTGGAAATAATTCTTCTTGATAAGCCAGTAAGATTCTGTTTTACCAAGTCCGAGTCGTTTGCCCATTTCAATTACAGACATACTCGTGCGCTTTCTTGCTTGTAGCATAATCATGTCCTCCTTATGTAAAAACTTTAGCTAAGTCATTTGGCTTAGCTAAAGTATATCGAACAAATAACAATTCCTTAAGTTTGTCGCCAGGAGAACTGACATCCTTGACAAATTCAACTCTGCTGATCTAACCATTCATCAAAACTCTTTTTGGAAATGCGAATTGTCCCACCAATGCGTACACAGCGGAAATAGTTCTTTTTGACCAGATTATAAGCAGATGTCCGGCTGATTCCCAAAATATCCTGGATTTCATCAACTGTATAGGTTCTCTTATCATACTGCATGGCTCCCATTGCCATCTTCTCAATGTTTGCCTGATTCAAGGCAGCGATTCTATCTTCAAACATTATGTAGCCCTCCTTATTCCTTCACGATATATTTCACAACAGCATTTCCAAGGTGTTCAAGTGCAAGACTGAGCACTAACGCCTGATCAATACCAAGCATATCCTTTGCTGTGATTTTTCCTAAGTATCCAATCACTCTGTTTTTATCAATGGTACGAAGCTGCTCCAGCATAATAACAGACGGTTCTGTAAAAGCAGGATTTTCTTTGATCGGATAATGTGTTGGGTATTTCCGTTTATCCTGTTTTGTGGTAATAGTGGCGACAATCAAAGTGGGAGAATGTACATTTCCAATGTTGTTCTGGATAACAACAACCGGTCGCTTGCCACCCTGCTCAGAACCACATACCGGGTTCAAATCTGCATAGTAAATATCGCCTCTGCGATACACCCAATCTTTCTTCATCATTGTATGTTTCCTCCTCTCGTTGGGTATGTACGAAGGGCTGCAAATAACCATACAGCTATCGCAGCCCTCCCCGAAAATATGTGATATACCCAAATTTGTTCTCAACACCCCTGGGCAGTAAGATGATTTCTTACAGGGAAGTCATCAAACGGCTGGCTGCTGACCAGCACCATAGGAATCTAACCTCCCCGTGGTTCTCACCGGGCTGCCCCCATTGCGTGGACTGTGGCTGGGCAGAAGTATCATTATACCTGTTGCTTTCATTGCCTTGCCGGAAGCAATCCGACATTTACAAGCCAATAGTTCTCGCTCTGACCATCAGAATGAACAGACAAAATAAAATAGGTGCCCCTGTGTTTCTGATTGCAGTCGTCCTGGCGTATTGCTGATGTGGCTGATGCTCTCGCACCGGCAACAGGAACGTGTTTGATGAATGTCTATGCAGTTTTCAAGGTACAAACGGTTAATTTGTGTTTTTAACCTTGATTAAATTGTACTGAAAATACACGGACAATCCGATTGACTGGCAGTGCGCAACCGTTGCACAATCTGTGCACAATTACATTTCCCGTTCCAACTCAGTCAAAAAAGAAATAACCAACTGCATCCCTAATTTCTTGTTACCCTCCTGTGGCGTTCTTCCCAAAATTAAATAGTCCAATGTAACTCCAGACAGCTCAGCAATTTCAATAAGTAAATCAATAGAGGGGCTTCTGTCACCAATCTCGATTTTGGATAAAGCGCTCCTACTGATGTTGATTTTTTGAGAATATTGTTCCTGGTTGTATCCCAGCAATTCTCTAAGTTTCGCAATTCGTTTTCCGACTTCTTTGGGATCAAAATACATTCTTTATTCCTCCGTGTTCTTGAAATTTGAAAATCGAAATTTCAAGGAAAAAGGAGAATCACGAATACGATTTGTAAACCGTCCTTTCATTTGCCCGTCCTCCATGCAGGCATGAAAAAAGAGCCAGAGGATTTCTCTGACTCTCATTCATGCCGTTGTCTGGAAGAAGGCATAAAAAAAGCCCCATACCTTTCGGCACGAGGCAAAATTATTGATTCAATTAGATACTGCGATCTCCCAGCATACTAATCTTAACACCTACAAAGTCGGACTTTCAGTAGGAAAAGTATCGGTATTTTGTCGGACTTTTATCGGACTTTCTAAATTTCATAACCCATTGTTTCATCTTCTCTCGCAGTCGCCAGAAACTCTTTCAGCATGGGAATTGCATTGCCCCACAGGGACAAACCAAAAAGCATAACAGCTTCTTTTTTGCGGTCGTAATAGGTGCTGCGTTCCATATCCATTATTTCCAGCATCTCAGCTTCTTTATACTTAAATCTGCTCAAATAACACTTGGAGAGTATCTCACAATATAAATCTCCCCGACAAGGGTATTCCCGAATTCGTCCCACAGCATTATCCACCAGTTCAATGATCCATTTTGTTTCAAACAGGCTCCGGATTTTTTCTTCAAAACGTTCTCTTGCTTCATCAGGAGCAAAGGTTTCCAGATAAATCAGTGCTCCATCCAAACTGGTACCACAGGTACAAATCAAATCATCATAGACTTCTTCTGCTCTTCCCATTGTAGACCAGCAGACATCCCGATAAATGGAAAGAATCAGCCTGGAACGGTCATACAAAACTTTTTCATCCACTTGCTGCATCCTGCACATCATACGGATGCTATGTAAAGCCTGAGTGTTATTCCTGCTCATAAAAAACTCCTTTCGGTTCTATTTCATATACAAATTCCTTTCTAAGTCCACTTTCAGCCAAAGGGAAAGAAAATGCCGAAGCATGGACAGAATAACCAGTACATATCATGTTCAAACTGTAAGATACAATATAAAAACCAGAAGTTACAGTCGGAACTTATTGACTAATTGCAACTTCCGATATATAATAAATACGAGGTTAAACTTCTGTTTCCAAATTCTATTATATCCATTTTCAGAAGTTTGTCAATGAATAATCGGAAGTTACGAATAAATAATTTCATAGAAAGGAAGGAAAGGATATGACATTTGGCGAAAAAGTAAAGGAGGCTCGGTTGGCAATGAATCTTTCTCAGACAGAACTTGCCCAGTTAACCGGAATCTCTGAACGCTCTCTCTACACCTATGAGCAGTTGGGAACACTCCCTCGAAAAAGCAATATCAGAAAATTGGCGGAAGCCTTGCATATATCTGTTTCTTATCTTTTGGACGATGAGGAAACCGACAAACAAAGCCGTATAGATGAAGATATGTTCCTCGCTGAAGCACGAAAGCAGTTTGGTGCCAAAGGTGCAAAGGAAGCTCAGGAAGTATTAGGACGAGTAAGTTCTTTATTTGCCGGTGGAGATCTGGATGAAGATGCCAAAGATGTGTTTTTTCAGGCGTTGATGTCGGTCTATATGGACTCCAAAAAGAATGCAAGGGAAAAATTCACTCCTAAAAAATACAGAAAACACAAGCAAACGGAATAGCAGCCATTAAGTCAGACCTCACTCGCAGATAACTGTTTTCTGTGTCCGATTAGGAGGTGAAGCAAGTGAGAACGGCAGCACGCATTATTGAAACAGTTGAAAAACTGATAAAAAAATATGACACCAGAGATCCTTATGAGCTTTGCAAATGTCTGGGAATCAAAATTCATTTTTATGATATGGAGAAAAAATTAAAAGGATTTTTCTTCTACCAGTCGAGACAAAAGAATATTGTCATTGACAGTAATGTGAATGATATATTGGAACGTATCTTAGTTGCTCACGAATTAGGACACGCTGTGCTTCATGCTCAGATTGCCATGATGAAAGGATTTCAGGAAATGGAAGT
>DVLQ01000172.1 GCA_018715395.1 Candidatus Coprocola pullicola
TGTTCCCAAAGTTTTCCGTGACTATCGCTGTTTTTGCTTTCAAACTTTTCCATTCTTTCTTCCAAATTTTGGCAAGTATGGTTGAGTTTTGCCAATGTATTTGTCAAGTTCATAATAGGCTTTGTCACCGTCGCCCCCAGACCTACAAGTGCAATAATCACTGTTACAATCTGCCATTCCATATTATATGCCTTCTTTCTTTTTTAAGATACTATCGTACCGTTTGACGGTACAAAACCGCCGCCTTGTATATAATCTATCAATGAATTTTTCAAGCTTCCCATTTCAATGGAATTATATTTTTGTGCTATAGCGTCCCACTGGTATGCTATCACCTTAGAAGTTGCTTCAAATCTCATTTTTTCATTTACTACCTTTATGGTATCTCCTAAATATAACTTTTCTAAATATTGATATCTTTCATAACATTCCAAATTGGAAAGCATTTCAAAATCTACTTTAATATTGACTTTGGGGATATCTGGTTGGTCAAAATAAAATGTTTGACCAGCTGCAGTTTCCAACAAACTATCGTTATATTCTTCCAATCCTGAAAATACAATCACAACGCTTTTAGGATACAAGTAGTCCTTTACTCTCTGACTGTCTACATATTTTTTAGAATATTTTTCCCCATTTCTTCCAAAAGGATAGATTCTTGTTACAATGTCGCTGTAATCTTCATCCACTTGCAATGCCGTCAAGTTTTTGCCGTAACGTATTTCAAAGCCTCTGTCCTTTCCTCTCTTTTCTAAAAAAGAAATATGGAATCCATCTCTTACAATCTCACCACGATACATAGATATAAAACTTCTGTTTTCATATTGTGCCTTTTCATCCGGCGCTCCCTTTGTATAAGAGCCAAGCAATGCCTCTACAGCGTTGATTTTATTGAGTGTAAAATGCCCGGGCATTGTATGTGCAATATCTGTATCAAATGTAAAGCCTTGTTTTAATTCTAAAGAAGTGTCAATTGCTTGTAATGCTTCTTCTGCCGACAATGCATTTAAATCACACTCTAATATCACATTGTCCAGAAGGTCATAAAAAACATGCCTTGCATAAATATGTACTGCCTCCATATTTGGATTGACTCTATAGATTCGAAAGGGCTGTATCCCCATAGGCGTGGGCACGGCAACAATATTTTCCAATGCCAAATATTGCCACATACCTTTTGCATCATAATACTGTTCTAACTCTAATTCATACAGCCCGTTCAATTCCTCTGAAATGGTGCAGTAACTAGGAGAAAGCACTCCTAGTCCAATGGTATCAAATGTTTTTTCTGTTTTGTCATGAATGGTAATCATATAACATCACCTTTTAAAAATAAGATTTCTTTTTTTAATGCTTCAATCATTTCTTGTTGCTGTTGTATCGCCTTTATCATAGGCGCAATAAACTCTGTATAGCCTAATGAAAGCACATCTTCCCCACCGTCTACTTTACTGTCAAGATACCCTGCAAAGTCAATATCTAATTCGTTCATTGCCTGTTTCACTTCTTGCGCCACAAGTCCGTAATGCGGTCTTTTTCTCGCCTTACTGCCATCGTTTGGAGCGGTATAATCGTTTGTTGCAATATTTTCCGATATCATTTCAGTATTTTCTGTTGTTTGAAAATATGCCTCTCTTGGATTCATTTTGTACCTTCTCGGTTTTAATTTTAATATGAAGTTTAATCCCAAATCACTATCAGTAATATCAATTTTATCCCTCTCATCAGAACGGGTTACAACGGCTTTTTGGGCGTATACGGTGTCGCTTGCACCGCCTAATTGTACTTGCCTGTCCCCTGTTACTTGCGCATTGTAGCCTAATCCCGTACAATAGCTATACGCCGTATTGTTAGATAAAGCCGAATAGCCAATGGCTGTATTATTGTTTCCTGTACTATAGCGTAAAGCCATAGCACCAACTGCTGTATTATGTTCTCCTGTTACATTATCGCTTAAAGCAAAATTTCCAACTGCTGTATTATGACTTCCTGTTGTATTAGCGTCTAAAGAATAAGAGCCTATTGCAGTGCTAAAAATTCCTGTTGTATTACTGTTGAAAGCGTTTAATCCTAAAGCAGTATTTGTACTGTTTGTTCCTCCCCCGTGTAATTTCGACAATATACTGCTTATTGTCACATTGCTTAAGCTTTTATCCGCTTTAAGAGAAAACAAATCTGTATGGGCTGTTTTAGAACGATTATGTTCTTCCATTATATTTTTTATTTCCGTTGTATCGCCTCCACCGCCCTGCCACCCTATTTGCTCCAACAAATCTGCAATATTATCTCCGTTAAACTCTGTTTTGTCTAATTTTTGATTCCATAAAGCTTCATTTTCTATGTTTTGATTTTTTACCTCCGATACTAAATCGAGCAATCGATTCGCCTTTGCATTTAATGTTCCGCTTGTAGTGGTGCCGCCTGTATCGTTTGTATTTCCCATTTGTAAAAGAGCCTGTTTGTGCTGTTGGTATAAACCATCTTGTTGTGTATAAAGTTTTTGCTGATTGTTATATAACGTGTTTTGTTTGGTATATAAATTTTGTTGACCTGTATATAACGTATTCTGCTTGCTGTAGAGATTTTGCATATCGGTATATAGTTGGTCCTGTCCTTCATATATCTGACGTAATGTATCCAATGTTTCTGTAATGGTTTTTTGCGCCTGTGTCAAATCGTATTTGATTTCATACATATTTTGATACAACACTACCAATGCGCCATACTCGTTGCTGCTTTCTATGTTGCCCTGTACTCTCAAACTCTCTACTACATCAATAGTGATGATGTGCGTTGTCAACACTTTTTCATTGTCGCTTGTCCAAATTTCAATCTGCCCATAAAGTGTATTTGCCGCCTTTAATTCCCCTCTTGTCAGTTCAAACTGACAACGACCTTTTTTGGCGTTTGTCATCACACCTGTTTTATAAAAAGATACTTCATCGGCTCTTGCAGAAGAAAAATGTACTCTTTTTGCTGTTAAATCTATGGGAACTCCCTCATCTGTCAGTGTTACGTCTAAATACCTGCTGTTAATATCCTCTTGTACCGCTATCACAATTTCCGGTATCGGCTCGTTTACGTCTATTGTTAGCATTTTATATGTTTCTGCCATATTCTTCTCCTTGTATAATGTATTTAGGTTATTCAAGGCATACCTATAAACCCTTAGACCTACTTCTTTACATCTCCCGTCTGATAGGAGATAATTGTCTTACTGTTGTGCTCTTTTGATCGGAATATTTCTTTTTGCTTTTTTCAATTATCTACTTGACTTTTAATAGTTGGTCTTTCTATCTGTTTTTGCAACATCTTTGCTGCTTTTCATCAGTCCCTTTACTTCTTACTGCATATCTTTTCTTGTCTATGTTGTAGGATTGATAGAAAACCTCTACAGCTCTGTGTCTGCTTTCTCTTTTTCTACTTCCTCCCACACGCCGTTATGATATCTTTTTCCCAAGGGAGAAGGAGCTTGTTCAGATAACGGTATCATATCTGCCGCCGTCACTTCCCCCGATAAAAAAGAATCAGCAAAACAAATATTATTTTCATCTATTTGCGCATATCTCACATTTATTCCTCCTTAATAAAATTCCACAACTTGATACTTAAATCCCGGAAAGCTTCCATTCCACCCCCCGGTATGTGAATATTGTCTAATAGTAGTTGAATTATATAAATAAGGTTCTACCTCATCCCATTCACTATAGAGTGTTCCTGAAGAATCAATAATCAATATACTTTTATTAATATCTACTAAACTTATTGTAATATCACGATATGCTTTCTCTATATCTCCAGTACCATCATTTTTAGGGGCGACATTTCCTCTTTGTACACTTTTTATTATTCCTGTAGTCTGTTTTAAATCCTCTATTTTACCCTCCAAATCCGCCATTTTATTTATCAACGTGTCTATGTTTTGAAAATACTCTTGTATGTAATGAAAAAGGTTGGTTAAAGAGCCGTATTCGTTGGTACTTTCCAAGTTTTTATCTACTCTCAGCTTTGTGATGACTTCTATGGTAAAGGGAATATTTTTCAGCACCTCCGGTTTTGTAACTCCTTTTCCGATTTTCCATATTTCTATCTGCATTTTCAGCGTTCCCACCGCCGCCAATGTTTGTTCTGTCAGTTCAAAACGGCATTGTCCTTTTACTGCATTTGTAACAGTACCATTGTTATAAATTTCTTTTCCGTCTGGCTTTTTTCCGAATATTTTGACTTCATTTCCCGTCAAATCAATGGGAACGCCTGCATCTACCAATGTTACGTCTAAATATCTGCTTTGAACGTCCCTTTGTACCGCTGTAGCAAGTACAGGGGTAGGTTCGTTTACATCTAATATCCATTTTAAATAGGTTTGCGCCATGTTCTCATCCTTTCTGTTGTTATAGCCATCTCCAGTTTGGTTGTATTTCTGCCTTTGTAATGTTAGAAGAAAGTACAATGGTATTTGCATCTGTTTGAAAAATGGGAAACTCTCTTGACTGATAAGTAGCGTTTTTATTTTCATTTTCTTTGTATATCATCTGTAGAGGGGTATCAATGGTTACAAACTCCTCTACATTCTTACAGCTATAACCTCTGCCGTTGATAGTAATGGTTATGTCGTCGCTTCCATACAGCGTTATCACAGGCTCTGCATAGTAAGTCCCCCTGTTGTATAAAGTCATCTCTTTTTGTGTCATTTTAATCAAATCATTTTGAGGATTTACAGCATACTTAAAAGGCTCTACATCAAACTGTATTAAAAAATCCGCAATCACCCAGTAAACGTCCGTCATGGAAATGCTGTTGTCTATTCTTGCTTTGTATACCTTAGAAGGCTCTGTAGAAAGTATTAAATCTCCACTGCCGTCTAGCCACTTCCAAAGTCTGTCAATATCCACTTCTTTTATATTTTCAAATCCACACCCTATGGATAAGCTGTATCCTTCATACGTTGCCAAATCTTGTGTTTCTGTGCCGTTTCTTCCCGGTATTGTAACAGTATTTGTTTTTCTTTTGGGCTTTGTTAAAGCCGGAAGGGAAGAGAGCAAAAGCCCCATATCTGTACTTTTTTTCCCTTTAAATATAAAATAAGGCTCTTTTTGCTTTTGCATATTTTCACTTCCTTCCTATTGCAATATTTCTTTTTCTTCTTTCAAAATTTGCTCTTTCCATCATTTTGTTAATGTCATTTTCATTTACTTGCCGTGTGTTTACTGTAAAATGAATATCTCCTTCCTTTGTCACTCTATTGTCTTGGTAACTTTGATTGTTTGTTGTAACAGGCGAAAATCTTGCAATATAACTCTGATGTGCTATCACGGCATCACTCATACTTCTTAACATACTGTTTAATCTCGTATTGTCCACATTGGCAAAAAGCTTTTGTAACAATGCTTGTTTGTTGTTGGCACTTTCCAGTATATTTCTTGTTCCTTCTACATTTTCTTTTTCTGTATCAGAAAAAGGAGCCACTTCTTCCAGTTCCCTTTTTACGGCATCCGCTATCTGACCTGCCACAGAAACAGCTTGGTCATATTTATCTTGCATTCCCGTTATAAGAGCATCTATATAATTATTTCCGATTTCTCTAAAATCTCCCTCATAACTTGTCATGACATCTACAGAAGTTTCTGCAACATCTTTTACATTTCCTTCTATTGTCGGTTCTTCCTCTTTTATTCCTTCTGCTGCTGCTTGCATAGATGCTTTTGCTTCTTCTTTACCCGGTATGATTTCTTTTGCTTCTTCTCCTGCTTTTTGCAACTGTTCTTTGTCAAGCGTAACATCAATGTTTGCCGTCACACCTTCTTGTGCCGTGCCATTTAGCTTCTTTTGAATCTCTTCTAACAGTTTTTCATACAATGCCCCATATTCTTTGGGCATATCTTCTTTCAAACCGACTAAAGATTCCTCCATAACAGATAGCAATAACTGTGGAATTTCTTTGTTCATTTCTTCTACTGCCAGTGTAAAACCTCTTTGTACTTCTCTGTATTGGCTTTCAAACTGTTCTTTTGCCCCTTCCATTTTTAATGATTGCAGTTCTTCCCAGTCTGAAAGATATTGCTCTAGCTGTGTACCGCTCATAGAAGTTAATTCATCAATATACTTTGTAGCGTCTTCTATATCATAGCTGAGTACCTCTTTTAAAAAGTCTTCTGACGCCCCTTTCTGTTTCAATTCATCTAAAGCCTCATAATAGTCTTGTATCCCTTGACGAATTTGCTCTATATCATTTAGTACAATCTTTCCTTCCTCGTCATACTCGAACAAGTTGCCATAACTGGACAATTTCGATTCCATTGCCTCTTTTTGGCTTGTAATTTCATCATATTGTTGTTGAAATGTTGATGTAACAGCGTTTACTTTTTCTTCTAATACATTTTCTATATTGTCATAAGCTGTTTGAATGGCTTTTTGTTGTATGGTTTCAATTTCTTCCCAATGTTTTTTTATAATATTTATTTGTTCTTTGTTGTCTTCTTTTATTAAATTTTGTTGTTTTTCTATCTGTTCTATCTGCTGTTCTATTTCTTTTTCATTGGCTTTTGTCTTTTTTTCTTCCAATGCTTCTATTTGTGCTTCCAAAGCTTCTACTTTGGCATCTGTTTGTTCTTGCATTGCCTTTTCATAAGCTTGTATTTCGCTGTCAATGCCTTCTTTTATTAACTCTTTTGTACCATCAAACATTTCTTCCAATCCCGAAAGATAGCTTTCACTGTAAAGTTCCCCCAACTCTTTGTAGTCGGCGGCTTTTGCTTTGGCTTTTTGCAATGCATTGAAAGAGAGTTCTTCCATTGCTTGCAATACTTTTTGCGTATTGTCAGATACGCCATTTGCTATGCCTTGCATTAAATAACTGCCTATTTCATAAAAATATTTAGAAGGAGAATGTACGTCAAAACCCTTTTTCCCTTCCACTGTGCTTTTTATGTCTTTTACCATGCTGTTTGTGGCATCTACTGTTTGTTTGCTGTTTTGCTCTATACCGTTTGCAAGTCCTTCCATAACAAAACCGCCTATACTATACGCCCATTTAGAAGGAGAGTTAATATTAAAAGCCTTAGCGCTTGTAAAAGCACTCATAATATCCGCCGCCACTACTGCTGCTTTTGCCACTGCTGCTTGTCTTTTATCTTCAATGCCTTCTATCAGCCCTTGCATTAAAAAGTTGCCTGATTCTTGCATGATTGATTTTTCTTCTTTTATAGCATCTGCTTGTGCTTGTAACAAATCTTTTGTTCTATTTTCTAATTCTTTTTTAGAACTATCTAACAAATCAAGGACTTGTTCCATTTGCTCCTTTGTATATTCACTTGCATTACTTGCATAGGATTGACTTAAAATAGCATATATCGTTTCTAAATCTTCAACTTGTCCTTCTAATTCCTTTGTTGTAGCTGTTCTTACATCTTTATAACCTACTTTTATTTCGCCTAATATACGATTTATTTCGTCATAATGCTCATTGGCTGCCGCTTCTTCTAAAGCATTATATTTATCTATAAATGTTGAATATTCTTCAACTTCCTTTTTATTTTCTTCCAAAATTTCTTTCTTTTGTTCTAACTGCCTTTCTAACTCCGATAATTCTCTTTCTAAATCCATTGCTTTATATGGATTTGTTTCACTATTTGCTTCTTGTCGTTTTTCTATGATTTGTTTTTCTAAATCTGCAATCTGCTCTAATGTTTCTTTTTGACTGTTTAAAGCCTCATTAAATTTTTTTTCGGCTTCCTCTCTATCATCTTGCAAATTTTCAATAGCCGCCATAGCCTTCTTTTTATCTAAAGCTTTTTGAATAGCGTCTGCATTTTCTTGGTATGCTATTGTTTCATCGTCAACCCATTTTATGCTATCAGGAGCCATCTTATTGATTTTATCAGTTAAATATTTTACTCTCTCTTTACTGCCTACTACCTTACCATTGGCATCAACAAGACTATCTAATTCTTCTACCATTTTTTTAGTAGAATCGATTTCAGAAAATTCAATTTCTATATTTTCTTTTGAAACTTTTTGTAGTTCTTTCCAAGATTCTTTTCTTTTATCTGTTAAATCAATAGTCTTTTCTGTTTGTTTTTGTATTTCTTTTAATGCTTTTGCTTCTTCATCTGTAGCTAATGAATACGCCACAACCCCCGCCGCCAGCACTCCTATTGCCGCCGCCGCAATTCCCACTGGTCCGCCCAATGCCGTCAATGCTGATTGAAACAGCGTTGTTGTCGCTGTTGCCGTTCCCACCTGTCTTGTAAGTAATCCGATTGCTGCCTGTCCTGCCGTCAAAGAAGTTGACATACCCGCGCCAAATAATCTTGCCGCTGTTGTTGCCGCGGTAAAAGACGTACTCAGATTATTGATTGTACCAATCACACTTTTTGCCGTTTTCATAGCAAGCAATGCCGCTGTGAGGGAGGCAGCAATGGGTATAGTCGTTTGCATATTTTTTCCCAATAGAGAAATGGCAGTCGTAACAGGCTTCAATATGGGTACGATATCCCCCATACCTTCTGCCAATGTTGCTATCATTTCCCCTGCCGCCTCCAGTATTTGCGGTGAACTTTCCTGTATGCCCTCTACCAATCCTTTTACCAGTTCCACACCTGCCTGTATGAATGTCGGGGAGAGTTTGGCAATCTCCGTCACACCCTTTGACATCTGTTTTCCCACTGCCTTTGCAAGTCCTTCCAACCCTTCCGTTTCAAAGGCTTTTGCCACCTCTTTGACAGATTCTTTTGCTCCTTTGGCAAACTCATTCATAGTAGGCATAGCATCTTCTGAAAGAGGGATTAAAATATTGGTTTCTATATTCCTTTTGACACTTTTCAAAGCACTGCCAATGTCATCATATTTGATATCGTTGATTTCTTCCATTGTTGCTTTTGTTTTGTCATAACCGTTTTGTATATTGGCAAGCTGTGTCACCACTTCGGGTCCCAAATCTTCCCACATTGTGCCGAATAAATCCACACCTGCAATACTTTGTGAAACAGGGTCTTCCATTTCTCCCAGTGCTTCTATCACATCATAAAAGGCATCTCTTGCCGTTTCTCCTCCTGCTGCAAACTTTTGTGCCATTTCATCGGCATCCATGCCAAGTCTTTGAAAACCGTCTATGGTGGTATTACTCCCATCAATGGCTCTAATGGAGAACTCTTTTATTGCGTCCGATTGTCTTCACATATATTCGCTACATATATGCCGTTCTTTTCAGAACCGCTTCGGATTTCTCCGAAAGTTGAGACTATATCTTGACTTATTTCTAAGCCCCTTCCGTTTCAGATTCGCTTGAACCTTACTCTACTCCGTCAACGGTAATGAAAACCGTTCCTTTTCGATAGTCGTTGAAGGTTTATTTTGTTGTATAAAATCATCATAATACATCCATTTTAATCTAATTCCTGCTTCTGTCTTTCCACAGGTTTTGGAAATACCTTTACAAACTTTTCCTATATCTGAACTACTTTTAATATTATATTTTTTCATAGCTTTAGTTATAGTTTCAAAAATCTCACCAGTTGTAATACAAATAACCGAACGTTTATTAGATTATACAACAAAATACTTCCCTGCTGATTGGCATATATTAAAAAATACTTAGCGTCCCAGCAATTAGAAAGGTTTATAGTGAGCCACGCTTAACCCACTTTATCCAGATTCCACGCTCCGGAATCCGCGCCGCTTTGAAAGATGTTGAACATGTCCTCCGCATTCAACCCCACTTTTGCAAACTGCACAGAATATTCATTAATATTGTCAATAAGTTCTCCCGAATAATCCAGTCCATTTTGTGCCCCCTGTGCCATCAGGTTATAGGCTTCTTCTGCTGATATACCAAAGTTATCCATCATTGCTTTTGCTGCTCTTGTGGATTCTTCCACCTCATATCCAAATACATCTCGAAAGCCTAGTGCATTTTTTGTCAATGCTTCTATTTCTTCTTTTGTACCGCCTACATTTTTTTTCACGTTTGCTAGAGCGTTGGCTACTTCTTCCATGCTTTCTCCGAATCCATTTTCATATACATTTTTAATGGATTCTGAAAGCCCCTGCATTTGCTCTTTTGTGGCTCCTGTACTTGTCTGCAGTTGATTGACTGCCCTTTGGTAGTCGTTGCCCACTTTTAGGGCATATCCGCCTACTGCTATCAATGCCGCTTGTACTGCTGCAAAAGCGGTGGCAGAAACATTCGCCGCCGATTGAAAAGCCTTTCCTAGTTTTTCAGCTCTGCTTTGTGTGTTTTGTAATGCACGGGAAACATTTGTGATATTTTGTGCAGAAGTACCTCCTAAATTTTGAGATAAGCTCTCTCCCGTTCGTTCTGCTTGCTGAGATACGCTTTGTAAATCGTTTTCTATATTTTGTATGCTCTCAGACGCTCTTTGCGCCGATTGGCTGATACCTTGTGATAACCGCTCCCTTGCCAAAGTTCCTGTTTGGCGTAATGCCTCCTGCAAAACCAATACAGAATCAGAAACATTTTGCATACTGTTTTGCGCATTCATACCTGCTTGTCTAAAAACGTTTATCAATCTTTCTGCCGTCTGCTGTGCAATCTGCTGTGTCTGTCTACTATCTCTTTGTATGCCGCTGTTATCTATTCTCGTTTCAATAATAATACTGCCATCCGCCATTTATCCCTCACCGCCTTTTTTGTGTTTGTTCCATTCTTTTACGCATTGCTTGGGCAAAACGGATAAAGTTTTCCTCTCTTGTCATAGGCTTTGATTGTCTTTCAATAGCAAATATTTCTTTGCATTTTTTATAGTGTTGTTGCATCTCTTTAGGCATATGGCTGATATCAGCTGTTCTGTATCTGACTGCCGTTTTAAAGAGCGTATCCTCCGAAAGCCCTGTCATCATGGCAGAAAACGCCCACCAATGCAGTTGTATTTCATCTAGCTTCACACCATAATCTTGAAAAAAAGCCGAATATAACAGTTGGTCGTCATGCTGAAAGTCATAGGCGGGAGAAGTGTTTTCCCCGCCTGTATCCTTTCTTTGTTTTCCACATCGGTAAAACCAGTTTAAACCCTCTATGGCTTCTTCAGGGCTTTCTGGCATATCTATAAAAAATAATTCTATGGCTTTTTTGATTTTTTCGCCATCTGCCATATCTTTGTTTTTTAGTAGCATTTCATATTCAATCATCACTCTAAAATCATATCGTATTTTTTTGCCCTTTATCTGTGTAGGCAATACCTGTAAAAGCATATTTGATTCCTTCATAAGCCCTTGCCGCTTTCATAAATGTTTAAGAGGGTTGCCGCTTGTTGGGGATTTTCTTGCAATATGGCATAGAGTTTGTCTTTTGCCGTCTGTATCTGTTGTGGTCTATCTGTTTTTTGTTTTGGGGCTTGTATGCAATTTTGATTTGTTATTAGTGGCTGTTGTATTTGGGTATCGGCAAAAAGTTCTTTCATATCTTGCATTGCCTCCTCTGTCATATATTTTTTGTACTGTTTGGCGCAAGAGGCATAAGTTTCTAAACACACTTTATAATTTGTTTTGCCGTCAAAGAGTTCTTTTGCTGTTCCCTCGCCCCAAATACTGTCAAAAAATTCAAATATAATATGACATCCCTTTCTCATGGTTTGAAAATGGCTCTGTTGCTGTGGATTTTCTCCTAATGCAATCATTTCATCGGCAGAAGTGATAATTGCATGTTCCATTTTTTCAGCCTCATCTACATCAAATAAATCCAACTCCAGTGTTTTACCGTTTAATATAAAATTCATTATATTTCACATTCCTTTCTATACTCACTCTTTATTTTTTTTTGCAAGTGATTTTTCTAATGACAATCCGTCTGCCTGTGTGCTTGCTATAGGCGTTTGCACATCAGAAGCCGTTACCACTGTACTTTTGTCAAATGCTTCTCCTTTTATGGTAATAGCGGCATTGCTGTTTTGGTCGTCTGCGGCGGTAATGGTTAATACGACTGTTTTGTTATCGTTTTCAAAAGCCGCCCCCGTTACCGTTTCACCGCTTATGGTATAAAGGCTTGTACTTGTCTTTTCAGGCTGAAACGTCCCCTTTTTCAGCGTTGCTTTGACAGTATCATTTCCTGTGGCAATGGTAAAAGCAACTGTTGTGACATCTTCTTGTGTGATTTCTCCTGCTTCTATTAACAACTCTTCATATGTAAACTCTGTAGGGGTATTGCCTGTGCTTTGCAGTGTGACACTAAATGTAGCGTTTTCTCTCACTGCTCCCCCTCTATCCGAATCCACCGTACAGGTTGCAAAAGCTGTTTCTCCTTTTCCTGTTTTCATATTCATAATCAAATATCTTACAATCACGTCTTTTCCTGTTTTATATTTTTTTTCTATCAAAAATTCCTGTACAAAATCCCCGGCATACACATCCCCCGTCAATGCTATGCTCACACCCGTACCTGTTTTTGTGGTGGAATCGGGACGGTAAAAATAGCTCTTTGTCACTGTGCTTGGGCTGTAACTTGGATTCATTTCCGTTAATTGCTGTTGCAGTACATGAAAATCTAAAAGTTTTGCATTTTGCTCTGCTGTTGTGTCAAAAGCAATGATATAATCTTCTTTCATAATCTGCCCTGTATAGGCTTTAGAAGGCATTGTTCCCATTGCTGTAACAAACTCCTTCAGCGTTACTTTTTCCTGTATGGATAATGACGTCAAATATTTATCTTTTTGCATTTTTATCTCCTTCTTTCTGTATAAACAACTTTCATCTGTATCATATAAGTAGCTGTGTTGTCTTTGTTTATTTCATAAAGCATACCGTTTGCCGCTTCTATAAAAGTACAGATTCTCTTTTCCCCCAAATAAGGGAGGTTTCCGTCGGCATTTTGTGCATTGACCCAGTCTTCCAATTTTTCTACAAAAGCGGCGTTTTGCTTTCTTT
>DVLQ01000173.1 GCA_018715395.1 Candidatus Coprocola pullicola
AGCAGCTCCAGGTCTATAACCGCAGGGACTATAATCAGTTCCCCATGAGGCCTCTGGCCTGGAAATCTCCACAGACTGTCCTGGAAGAATTTATAAAGTATGGTGTAACATATGTTTGACAAACCTACAAATCTTTTTACTCTATTTATTTTATCAAAACTAGTATTTTACACAAAAAACCTCTACCCACCTAGCGGGCGGTTTTTATTAGAGGGCATACCCCTCCGTTTCTGGCTTATGCGTAAATACATAGTCTTCCAATTACATCCGTATCAACTGTTTCCCTGAAAAGGATTTTCTCTGGCATTAGCTGTTCTGCTAATTGCTCTTTTCTTAATTGGCTATATATTCAGCTATTCTATCTTCATTTTTTTCTGTCGTATTGACATGATAGTCTTTATACCAATATTCTATACTTATATTTTAACCCATGAAATGGTTCATACAACATCATATTGCTTTTCCTTTTCCAATACCCCATAAAACTTGATACACTAGATGGTATCTCTACCAGCATATGCATATGATTTAGACATACCCGCCTTTCTTATATTTACCCCTTTCTACTTACATCATTTTCTCAATATTTTCCCCATTACTTTCCTCTTTTGATAATAAAACATTTTTCTTTTATATTTCGGTACCAAATATAGTATGATATTTGCAATTCCATTTTGTATGCCATAAACTATGTATGTAATATCTATATACGGCTTTTCACTATTTTTTTGCAGTTGACAGACCGCAATTCTATGATAACGAAAAGAAGATTTTACCTCTATCTCAACACTAGAAGACTTTTTGAAACCACCCGTCTAATGCGAGGTTTAAAAAAGCTATCAAATGGATTGATGTCTAAAGAGCATCCACAACCCTTCATCAAAGATTCATTTCATTCAACTTTTTGATGAGTACAAACACCTTTTACTCCATGGGCATAAATACCTTGAAACTCGCCCTTTCCCTTGTTGGAAGTCAATTTCCATTGGGTATCGTATTTGGCAAACACTTCGTTTGCTAAGCCTTTCCATTGTATTACATTGGTAAAATATCGTTTGTCTACACTTTGAAATCATCAAATGGATTGACGGTTAGAGAGCGTCCACAATCTTTCGTCAAGATTCACTTCATTCAACTCTTTGATGAGTAGAAACAAATCTTTCCCTTCATGGACATAATGCCTTAAAACTCGTCGTTTCCCTCGTTGGAAGTCAATTTCCACTGGGTATCGTATTTGGCAAACACTTCGTTTGCTAACCCTTTCCATTGTATTACATTGGTAAAATATCGTTTGTCTACACTTTGAAATCATCAAATGGATTGACGGTTAGAGAGCGTCCACAATCTTTCGTTAAGATTCACTTCATTCAACTCTTTGATGAGTAGAAACAAATCTTTCCCTTCATGGACATAATGCCTTAAAACTCGCCCTTTCCCTCGTTGGAAGTAAATTCTCACAGTGGATTGTATTTGGCAAACACTTCGTTTGCTAAGCCTTTCCATTGTATTACATTGGTAAAATATCGTTTGTCTACACTTTGAAATCATCAAATGGATTGATATCTGGAAAAATTTTTTTACTCTTTTTTTACATGATAAATTCTTATTTATTATTAAAAAATCAGTTTGTTTTGACAACTTTGAAATATCTATCTGTACTTTTATAAACCAGGTTTTTATTACATTAATATACAAATGTAAAAATTACTTTATAAAAATTTTTCTGTTTCCTATCCTCATTGTTTTTGTTATTCCCTTTATTGTTATAGGAAAGAGCATTATAGGTATCAAAAATATATTTGTGGTAAATGCACCAGATATTTACTTTAAATCCGAATAAAATAAAAAACTTCTCAGAAAAATTATCTAAAATGCGTTCAGAAATACTTTTTTTGGCACAAATAGGACTTTTCTACTCATTTTAAGTGTTCTTCTAAAAAGTTCAGTCATTCCATGAAAGTTCTTATTGTGAATCCAAACTTTTGCAAAAAGAAGTTTCCTGCTTTTATCAGAGCTCCTTCTAATATATTTCCTTTTGCACCAAATCAGGTGTTCTTTTTTATTGGTATACTCTTTTGATTGTATTTTTTAAAATCTTTTTTATACTTTTATTTTAAGTCAACAGAATCTAAATGATATATAAAAAGTAACCTCTAGTCTTTATCGTATTACAAAACTAGGATTAGTCTTTTTCATTTTTCTAAGCTATTTCTTCATTGTATATGCCAAAAAATATTTTTTCCCATAACACTTTTTACTACAATAGAAAATGATTGCCATACTGTAAAATAATACTACTAAACAAAGTAAAAACAGACATACAAATAATCTATTAAAAACAAAAAAACAGATATAACCTTTCTATCAAAACTTATTCCATTTTAGCATGATATCAATTTATTGTTACTTACAAAGCAGTTCCCTTTGCAGGAACAAAAAACTGTTTCATATCTATTTTTTCAATAGTCAGTAGTTTTATTTTTTTTTCGATTCCTCCTGCATATCCTGTTAAATTCCCATTCTTTCCCACCACTCTATGGCAGGGCACAATAATGGATATAGGATTATGTCCCACAGCGCCTCCAACCGCCTGTGCAGACATCGCTTTTTGTAATTTGTTTTGTGATATTTCTTTTGCAATTTCTCCATAAGTGACTGTTTTGCCATAGGGAATTTTTTGCAGTATTTCCCACACTTGCATACGAAACGGGCTGCCTTCTAAACACAGTGGCGGCATAAAGGAGGGAATTTTTCCTTGAAAATAGCAGTCCAACCACTGTTTTGTCTGTTCAAATACAGGCAGATATTTTTCTTGATATGGCGCAGATAATGTATCTGCAAAATACTTTTGTTGGTCAAACCATAATCCTGTTAGCTTTTTGCCATTGCTTGCCATGGTAATGTCGCCAAGCGGTGATGCATAATGATTTATGTAATACATATGATATCCCTCTTTCATTAATCAGTATTGTTTTATTATACTGTTTTTTAATATCATACCATATAAATTCATTTACATTTCTTTTTTTGAATAAAATATAATCAGTCAAAAACAGTCATTTTAAATTTATAAAAATTTGATGATTTGCTATACCATTTTAGTACCATAAAAGTGTAGTTGTTAGAGAGTAATTAACTCTGACATCTGCACTTATTTTATTGATAATAAGAGGAGTAATTGGTATAACGTTGGCTATTTTGTATTTTTCATCCGTCATAAAAACCGTTCACCGACTCCTTATGATAAGCATTGGATTAAACAGATAGGGACATTGCTTCTGTGTAACCAACTAAAGGGTAATAAATGGAGCTGGAACAATTACTATTTTTTATGAAATCATTTTTATAACATTTTTTTGCTATTTTTTCGGGGAATGATTTTCATCAAAATCCATTATAATTGTGCAATCATACTAATTTCTATTCCAGTATTTTGTAAATATTTTTGATTGATTTTGATTGATTTTAAACGATTTTGATGCTATATTAATGGAAAAAGGAGGGAAGCTATGTTTACAGAACAACGTTATCAAAAAATTATAGATTTAGTCAATCAACAAAAAACCGTTACAGTACCTGAGCTTGTAGATAAACTGGGTATTTCAGAATCTACTGTTCGTCGTGACCTAGTCGCTTTAGATAAACTAGGAAAACTCATTCGTGTACATGGCGGAGCCACCTCTTTAGAATTGCAATATGAAGCATTTGATAAAGATATTCCAAAAAGAAGTGTATTGAATCTGGAAGAAAAGCACATCATAGGAAAATATGCAGCAAGTCTTATTTTGCCGGGAGATTTTGTTTATCTTGACGCTGGTACCACAGTTGGTATTATGACAAACTATATTACACAAAAAAATGCTCTCTATGTTACAAATTCCGTATTACAAGCAAAAGCATTATCCAAAAATAATATTACTGCTACAGTATTAGGCGGTACGTTTAAAGCCATCACAGAGGCTATGATAGGCAGCGAAACAATAGAATATTTACAAAAATATCATTTTACAAAAGGATTTTTCGGTACAAACAGCATCAGCAAAAAGGCGCACTTTAGCACACCCGAAATCAATGAAGCTTCTGTAAAAAGAGCCGCCCTTTTACAATGTGAAACCTCTTACGTTTTGGCAGATTCTAGCAAATTTGACAAAGTTTCAGCAGTGACATTTGGTCATCTTCAAAACAGCGTCATCATTACCACAGCAATGACAACACAAAAAGAGTATCCCAATATGATACAAATTCAGAAAGGAGTATCTCTATGATTTATACTGTTACATTTAATCCCTCATTAGATTATATTGTTGCAACAGACTCCCTCATACTAGGAAAAGTCAATAGAACTGTTTCCGAATTGATATTAAGCGGGGGAAAAGGCGTCAATGTTTCTATTGTATTAAACAATTTAAATGTAAAAAATACAGCATTAGGCTTTATTGCCGGCTTTACAGGAAAAGAAATCGAAAATGGATTAAAAAAGCTAGGATGTTGTTGCGACTTTATTACAATAGAAAAAGGATTTTCTCGTATCAATATCAAAATAAAAGCAAAAGAAGAAACGGAACTTAACGGTATGGGACCGGAAATTTCTCAAAAAGAATTAAATCAGCTTTTTGAAAAACTGGATTGTTTACAGTCACAAGATATATTAATATTAGCCGGCAGCGTACCAAACTCCCTGCCCCAAAATATATATGAAAAAATCATGGAAAGATTGCAAAATAAAAACATTAAAATCATCGTAGACGCTACAAAAGACTTGCTTATCAATGTAATGAAATATCAACCATTTTTGGTCAAACCAAACACCCATGAATTGGGAGAACTATTCCACACAACATTAAATACAGAAGAGGATATTATATTCTATGGTAAAAAACTACAGCAAATGGCAAACGGCAATGTCAATGTACTTGTTTCCAGAGCCGGTGAAGGCGCTATATTGATTGGTACAGATGATAACATTTACAAAAGCCCTGCCCCAAAAGGTACTCTCATCAATTCTGTTGGCGCCGGCGATAGTATGGTAGCCGGTTTTATTGCAGGTTATTTAAAAAATCACTCTTTAGAAGAAGCCTTCTATATGGGTGTTGCGACAGGTAGTGCCAGTGCTTTTTCAAAATACTTGGCTACAAAAGAAGAAGTAGAAGCGGTATTATCACAACTAAAACAAATGTAAAGGAGGAAACCACTATGAAGATTACAGAATTACTTTCCCCTGATTCCATATTATTGGGTGCAAACCCCCAAAATAAAACAGAAGCTATTGATATACTGGTAGACCTAATGGAAAAGGGAAACAAATTAAACGACAAAGAAGGCTATAAACAAGGCGTCTTGGCAAGAGAAGCCTCAGGCACCACAGGCATTGGCGAAGGTATTGCCATACCTCATGCTAAAGTGGAAGCCGTAAAATCTCCCGGTTTAAGTTCTATGACAGTGCCTCAAGGAGTTGACTATGAATCGTTAGATGGAGAACCAACTTATTTATTTTTTATGATTGCCGCTCCTGCTGAGGGAGGCGATGTGCATATTGAAGTATTGCAAAGGCTCTCTATGCTTTTAATGGACGAATCCTTCCGAAAAAATCTTTTAGAAGCCAAAGATATTGATACCTATCTAGAAATCATTGATAAAGCAGAAAGAGAAAAATTTGCAGAGGAATATGAGCAATCCCCCTCCTCCACAGCCTATGAAGTACTTGCTGTTACAGCTTGCCCAACAGGCATTGCCCACACTTTTATGGCTGCTGAAAATCTTACTACAAAGGCACATGAAAAAGGAATTTCCATCAAAGTGGAAACAAATGGTTCCGGCGGCGCTAAAAATGTTTTGACACCGGAAGAAATTAAAAATGCAAAATGTATTATTGTTGCAGCAGATAAAAAAGTAGAAATGGCACGTTTTGACGGAAAAAAAGTAATCATTACAAAAGTAGCCGATGGCATTCATAAAGCCGATGAATTGTTAGAAAAAGCCGTAAAGCAAGAAGCGCCCATATATCATGCACAGGGTTCTGCCCAAGAAGAAACAGAACAACAACAAAGAAAAGGACTTCATACAATCTATACAGATTTGATGAATGGTGTTTCTCATATGCTACCCTTTGTCATTGGCGGCGGTATTTTAATTGCACTTTCTTTTTTATTTGATAATTATCAAATCAATCCTTCCAGCTTTGGCAGCAACACGCCTTTTGCAGCATTTTTAAACCAAGTAGGCAATGGTGCATTTGCATTTATGCTCCCTGTTCTAGCCGGTTTTATCGCTTCCAGTATTGGAGACAGACCTGCTCTTGCTGTTGGTTTTGTAGGCGGATATTTGGCAAAAGAGGGCGGCAGTGGTTTTCTTGGTGCTTTAGCAGCCGGTTTTATTGCAGGTTATTTAATACTGGGGCTGAAAAAACTATTTAGCAAATTACCTCAAAGTTTGGAAAGTATCAAGCCTGTTTTGCTTTATCCTCTTTTTGGCATCTTTTTGATGGGCGCTATCATCATTTTCCTCATCAATCCACCTGTAGGAGCATTAAATTCAGCATTGTTCAACGGCTTAAATTCTATGGGCGCTACAAGCCGCATTCTTCTTGGGATCATATTAGCAGGCATGATGTCTATTGATATGGGCGGTCCTATCAATAAAGCCGCATATGTATTTGGCACAGCTTCTATCACAGAAGGCAACTATGAAATGATGGCAGCTGTGATGATTGGCGGTATGGTTCCTCCTCTTGCCATTGCTCTGGCTACCACATTTTTCAAAAATAAATTTACAGAAGCAGAAAGAAAATCCGGTATAGTCAATTATATCATGGGACTTTCTTTTGTCACAGAGGGTGCCATTCCCTTTGCAGCCTCCGACCCGCTGCGTGTCATTCCCTCTTGTGCTATTGGGGCGGCAGTTGCAGGGGGTTTATCCATGTTTTTTGACTGTACGCTTATGGCGCCGCATGGCGGAATATTTGTACTGCCTGTTATCGGCAATAGTATCATGTATTTTCTATCCCTTGTTATTGGTTCTGTAGTTGGCATGATACTTCTAGGCATATTAAAAAAACCTGTTCAAAAATAATTTTTGACCTGACCAAACAGATTCAAACAGCCGCAAAAAGCGGCTGTTTTGATTATTACTTTAGTACCAAAGGCTGCGGAGCAGCCTTTAACAACCGCCCGCTCTGCAGATGAGAGGAAAGCTTAGCACATACAAAATGGGCGTGCAAGTATCCTATCGTTTTCACTCCAAAATATAGAAGGAAAATCATTTATGATCAATTGGGTGAAGATATCCAAAAAATAATAAAAGATTTGTGCAAACAGAAAGTAAAATCATAGAAAAGCATATGATCATGTACATCTTTTGGCAGAGATACCATCAAAAATGAGCGTATCATCATTTATAAGGTATTTGAAAGGAAAGAGCGCCATGATGATATGCAACCGACACGCAAATTTAAAATAGAAAATTCTGGACGATTACTATGTAAGTATGGTTGATCTGAATACAGCAACGATACACAAATACATAAGAGAACAACAAAAGCAGGAGCAAATAGAAGACAAGTGAAATCAAAGGAATAGGAAGACCCTTTTAAGGGTAGCAGATTATCATACCGCCAAGGCTTGAACCAAGTGAACGCCAGCTATTTTATATGCCCTGATAGGGCTAGTACAAACTATGTCTTTTAGGCGTGGTCCTGATTTTTTGAAAAATATTGTCTTTTTCAAAAAATTTATCTCAAACACAGTTATTTTTATAAAACTTTAATCCATTATAAAAGTGAAATATTGCTCTATATTTTTTATCAACTTTCTATATATTCTTTTACTGTTTTGTTTTTTACCATCTCCAAACGTTCATATTTCTCTACCAATTCCCTTTGCTTCTTTTCTTGTTGTTGATAAGTAGATTTTTTTTGTTGCATTTGGGTTTTGTTTACTTTTGTATCAGTAAACTTTCCCTGTTTATATTTGTCTAAATCATCTAAAAATCTTTTTTCTGCTGAAAAATGATTCGGACAGATTGCTTCAAATTTTTCATACTTACCTTTAAATTGCCTCTCTATAGGAGCAATTTCATTTAAAATACTGAATTGATTATTTTTTTTAGAAAAATCCTGCCATGCTTTTATATAATTCTGATAAATACTCAACAACTTTTTCGCTTCTGTCAAAAATTCCTTTGCCAGTTCTTTCATACCCTGCTGATTACCTACAGTTTTATACACTTGCTCCAATGACTCAATCTTTTGCTCTTTTTTATATTGTGCTATCATCAACATATAGGCTTTGTTTGCCGCCGTTTGATTTCCTTGCTGTAAATATTGATTCATTGCATGTTCATAATTTTTGTTTTGCATATTATGTTCAGCAGACTGTAGTATTGCATCTTCTACAGGCAAAAAATTAGAAGTATATCCATCAAATTTTTGTTGATTAAACAAAGTAGATGTAACCACATTTGCTTTTAAAGGCAAATATCTTTCTCGGATAGGACCCTTTAAATGGTTGCTGCAATTCCAGCAATTTATTTTTGTACCTCCGATACGTATGCTTCTAAACACATTTTCTGTTTCAAAAACCTTTTTTCTAGCCTCCATTTTTTGGGCATCTGTTGTATAATATGCTAAATTTTCTCCTAGAGTCTTTTGTAAATATTCGGCAATCAAAATTTCTCCATGCATTGCCTTTTTTCCTGTATCAATTTTTAGCATATCTTCTGTTTTTTTATCACTTGCCTCTACTGACTTTTTTTCTTTTCTCACATCATAATAAACACGTTTTATTGTTTTTGTTCTCAATTTTTTTATATAATCTAATATCGCCTGTTTATAGACGCTATATTTGGTAATATCCTTTAAAAATTCACTGCAAGAAGAATTTTCTGCATTATATTTTTTAATATCTTTTTCTTCAAAACTACTGATTGCGTCTTTTATCTCTTTTATAGGTTCTTCAAAATTTTCTGGTTTATTGCCAACAATAGAAACGTTTGTATTGATTGCAACATAAATTGTATCTGATTTCACAGAAATGGCAATATGAGGACCATACATATTTCTTATATTTGCTTTTCCGGCAATGCAGTGCAATGCGTCTATTTTATAATCATCCGGTCCAACCAAATAGTTTGGAAGCGTTGTTTGCTGAAGCATTGTTACTTGGTCTATTTTTACATACTTTTTTTTCAATTCTTCATTTTTATCCAAATCTTTTAAAACTGAATCTTTCCCTACATTTGCCGCCAAGCTATTTAATAAAACTACATACTCGGGATTTTTTTTTCTTTCAGACAATAAGTTTGTAATACTTTTTTCAAAATCAATATCAGGCTGTATCTGCTTTACTCTTTCTAAAATCCAATATATCTGTTTCATTCTGTAGTGCCCGCCTTTATCATCTTGCACAGACATTTTTTGGATACAATATGTATTGTCTGATTTTTTCTGTAATGGAGCTGAATTTATTTTTTGTTCTTTATTTTGCTTTTGTACATACATACTATCCCCTCCTTATACCAAAACAAATTCTGTTACATTACAATGATATAGGCAACGGCTCTTTATTGAAAGTACAACAAAATTCAAACAAAAATATTTTCTCCCAAAAAGATGTTGTTTCTATGTATAAAGATAATTATTACTTCTAAAGATAGTCTTATTCCTGTTCTCATTGTTTTGTTTTTCTCATGCTCTTTATGGGTTGGATATCAAAAATATATTTGTCGCAAATTTCTGTACTTTTATTTTCATATTAAGTTAACAGAACCTAAAAACAGACTCATCATTTAACATCTTCTAATATAAAAATACATCATGTTTGATACATATTTTATCACAAATAATTCTTTTTTCATAAAAATTTAAAAATATAGTTTCTAAAAAACTTTTCGGCTATATATTTGATACAATTTTATACCCAAAAGCATTACAATTGCTTCTGTTACTGTAAAAGCAAGCCATACACCTGTCATATTCCAAAATGCAGATAATAAAAATGCTATGAGAATCACCAAAATAAATCCTCTCAAAAGAGAAATCATATGTGCAGGAATGACCTTTTCTATTGATGTAAAATACATAGCAATGGTAATATTAAATCCTACAAACAAAACAGATGTGAAATACAGCTTCAATCCTGTAGTGGCAACCTGCTGCAACAATTCATTATTTTCCCCATTGAATATGTATACAATCGTATCAGCAAACATAAAAATAGTACCATAAATGCCTAATGATATGATTCCAACAGAAAACACAGCATATTTCAAAAATTTTTTTATCTTCTCTTCTTTCTCTTCTCCATATGCTTTGTTCAACAATGGTTGTACTCCTTGTGAAATACCTGTATAAATATTTACAACCACCAAAGAAATATCGGCTGCTACTCCATAAGCCGCTACTCCTACATTACCCAGCAAACGAAGAATAATATAATTAAATGTAATCATCACAACACCTGATGATATCTGTGCCAGCAAAGAAGGAAATCCTAATGAAAAATTTATTTTCACCATTTCCAAATACAATTTTGATTTTACCATATGAAATCTCTTTGTTTTTTTTAGCCAATGGGGAGCAAGTATCACAATACCAATTACAGGTGCAATCCCTGTTGCTAACACTGCTCCAAATATTCCCATCTTATAAGGAAATATAAAAATATAGTCTAAAATGATATTAGAAAAACTACTGCCTATGGTAGCAATCATAGCTAACTGAGGATTTCCATCATTTCTTACAACGCAAAGCAACACATTGTTGCATATAAATGCAGGAGAAAATAAAAGCAGTACTTTTAAATATGTATTTGTCATATCAAACACTGTAATATCGGCTCCCAAAAACTTTGTCAAATTCTCTGAAAACAAAGTCCTGTTACAAAAAATAAAATAGAAAACATAATTGCTAAATAAATAGTATTTGTAAACATGATATCTGCATTTTTTTGTTCTCTTTGACTTTGGCAAATGGAATATTTTATAGCTCCTCCCATTCCCAGCAGCATCTCTACATCATAAACAAAATGATATATAGAAATTGCTAAATTTAAAGCTGTCAAATCATTTGTTCCCAATCCCTGAGCCACCCAAAATATAACAGGACATGGCTATCATTGCCAGTACACTAAAAAAAGAATATTTTAAAAATAATCTAAATTCATTACTATTTTGTTTCATACTCTTCCCTCGCTAATTATATAAAAAAACGTTGATATTTTGTATCTTCAAGACCTATCGATACAAAATTCAACGCTTTTATTTACCCGGCGGTAAATGTTTCATCTCTATATTTTTACTAGCATACCAAAAATTTTTTCTACTGTCAACAAAATATTTTTTTAGTCCCTTTTCAATATAAATAGTGATGGTTTAAATTCCGTCAATTTCACACCCTAACTCAAAAAATAGCTAGAGCAGATGATTTATCATACCTTGTAGAAAACATTTTTATATTTGAAAAAGTAAATGAGTTTAAAACGGATAGGCGATATCAATGACCAGCTGAAGTAATGGTAGACTCTTTCATAATCTTGCGCTATATTTTTCTTAAAGCAGAGCGTCAAATCGGAATTTGAATATCAGTAAATTATGACCTCTCAACAGAGGTTACAGTGTTTTAATAAAATCCTCCAAAAGCCTTGAAAATAAAGGATTTATCGCAATGTGTCTGCCTTATCTCTTTATACGGTTACACACA
>DVLQ01000174.1 GCA_018715395.1 Candidatus Coprocola pullicola
AGCAGCTCCAGGTCTATAACCGCAGGGACTATAATCAGTTCCCCATGAGGCCTCTGGCCTGGAAATCTCCACAGACTGTCCTGGAAGAATTTATAAAGTATGGTGTAACATATGTTTGACAAACCTACAAAATAAAATAACATTTTTTTATGAAATCTAGTTTATAATATAGTTGTCAATTTTTTATAGTATATTATGATACTATAGTTTTTGATGGAAAAAATATGTGCTGATAAAAATATAAATTAAATCATTATTTTTGAAGCTCTATTTGAATTAGTCATTTCAATCATTTAAAAAAAGAGGCTTTCTAAGAGAAAACCTCTTTTTTATTGATTACTTAATTTAATGTCATATAGCGTTCTGGCACGGTACCGCTTATGACAGTATCTACAAGCATAATTTTTCTGGTGACAGTCATAGTTTGCTGCCACAATGGACTGACGATTTTTATTTCCATAGAAACATCAATCCATATTTTAAAATTGATTTGGTTAATGCCTGCAGAAGAAAAAGAAGTTTCATAATCAACTGTAGCAGCTCCCATAGGACGCAATGAAAAAGGAATATTGGGTCCTGTGTTTGCAAACATATCAATACCTGTAATAATACCCATAGGTATTAAAATTTTTTCTTCTGAAATGGCGGATAATCCTTCTGTAATACCTGTACTGACAGAGGAACAAAATGTATTGATTAAAAGGGTATTAACAGAAACATTGTCTTGTTGTTTTTCTATAAAAAAGTCTGATGAAGTAATATTCAGTTCTTTGATAGTGTCTTCTACAGCATTATCAATAATGATATTTGCGGCAGCTTTTGATTGTATATGAGAAATTTCTATTACTGCTTGGAATATTTTAGTATCATATTGTATTAAAATAAAAAAGAAGAAAGAGGATAAAAATAAAAAAAATAAAAGGAGTTTGAAAGGAAAAGGAAATTTTTTTCTTTTTTTATATTTTTTCATATTTATTCACCTCTTGTTGGCTCTAAAAAAATATCTTTTATTAATTTATGTTTGAAAATAAAAAACTGAACTAATTTAAATTTTTTTTATATTTTCTTTAAAAGTGGAGAATTTTCCCAAAAAAGGTAGCATTTTTGGAAGATTTTTCAAAAGTAATAAAATTGTAAGAGAAAATTCTTTCTTAATTTCTTTATATCTGTTATAATCAGTTCATATAAGGGAGGTTTTTGGAAAATGGATGGAACAAAAAATTCGCAGCGACCATCTGGACAGCAGCGTCCGTCTTTGGGAGAAAAAGCACAGACGCCTTATACAGGGCAGCAGCGTAGCCCATCGCCACCAAGACAACAACAGCCGTCAAGGCAAACAGGGCTTTATACCGGACAGCAGCAGCGTACTCCGCCCCCTAGACAGACAACACATTCTTCTGCCTATCTCAATGCAAGACAAAGAGCGTCAGTACAAAATGCTAATCCTTATGCAACGACATCACAAAGAACTGCTGGTCAAAGGCAAACCCAGTCTGCATCACAAAGGCAGCCCTTACAAACGACAAGACAGCCTGCCAGTGGTCAACAGCAGAGAACACAGCGTTCTGAGCCTATGCAGCAGCGTACTCAACAGAGTAAAAGAAGGCGAAAAAGAAAAAAGAAAAAAAGCATTATAAGAAGAATTTTTAAATTTATATTTATTGTGAGTATTATACTTTGTTTTGCAATAGGCGGCGCCGGACTGGGTATGGTGATGGGAATTATAGAAGGGACAGACGCTATTAATGTAGCAGATGTTGTACCGGAATCCTATACATCTTTTATTTATGACTCCAAAGGAAATGAAATTGATAACCTTCATGGAGATGAAAATAGAGAATATGCCAAGCTGGAAACAATACCTGTAAGCTTGCGTCATGCAGTGATTGCCATTGAAGACGAGCGTTTTTATGAGCATAACGGTATTGATATGAGAGGTATTTTCAGAGCGCTTGTAACAAATTTAAAAAGCGGTTCTTTTTCACAGGGAGCAAGCACTATTACGCAACAGTTAATTAAAAATGAAGTGTTGACAAATGAAAAGAAAATTCAAAGAAAAATTAAAGAACAATATCTTGCGATTATATTTGAAAAAGATTTGAAAAAACAATTAGGCTCTAAACAAAAAGCAAAAGATTATATTTTAGAACTTTATTTAAATAGTATTGCTTTGAACCATGGTTTAAATGGCGTACAGGCAGCAAGCAAATTTTATTTTGGAAAAGAAGTCAGTGATTTGACATTGGCAGAAAGCGCTTGTATTGCAGGGATTACAAAAAATCCATCGTTGTATTCTCCTATTACGCATCCACAGGAAAACAAAGAGCGTCAGATGACAGTATTGTCAAAAATGCTGGAGCTTGGCTATATTACACAATCAGACTATAACCAAGCGGCGGCAGAAGATATTTATAGCAAACTGGTAGGAAGCAAAACAGAAGAAGTTGTGGGAGATGCAAAGCATAACTATTTTGTAGATGCTATGATTGTGCAAGTAGCAGAAGACTTGATGAATGAAAGAGGTATGACAAAAGCACAGGCATATGATATGATTTATAGTGGCGGATTGAAAATTAACGCTACTATTGATATGGATATGCAGGCAATTATGGAAGAGGTTTATCAAAACGACGACTTTTTCCCTTCTACTGGTAATACATTGGAAGCAACTTATACCATATCTGTTATGGATAACCAAACACAGACACAAACGCACCATTATGAAACAAGGACAGTTAATTCTCAAGAGGAGGCAGAAGCCTTTGCAGCAGAAATGAAAGCAAAATATGAAGATAGTGCCCATACGACTGTTGCAGATAAATTGACGGTGGCGTCTTCTTTACAATCCTCCATGGTTATTATGGACTACCACAATGGAGAAATAAAAGCTTTGGTTGGCGGAAGAGGAAAAAAACAAGGGGACACTGTATTTAATAGAGCTACACAAGCACTGCGTCAGCCAGGTTCCTGCTTCAAGCCTTTGGCAGCCTATGCACCGGCTATTGATATGGGACTTTTGATGCCGGGTTCTATTATTATAGATGAACCTTTAAAGGTTGGCTCCAAACAGTTCCAAAATTGGAATAAAACATATAAAGGACCTACCACTGTCAGAGAAGGTATTAGAGAATCTATGAATATATTGGCTGTAAAAACCATTATGATGGTAGGTTACGATAAAGCGTTTGAATATCTTCAAAATTTTGGATTTACTTCTTTAGTAGATAACGAAATAAGAAATGGACAGACATTTACCGACAAAGGTCCCGCAACGGCATTAGGTGGAATTACAGACGGTGTTTCCGTATTAGAATTGACAAATGCCTATTCTACCATTGCAAATGGCGGTTTGTATCATGCTCCTAAGTTTTATACAACTATTTATGACCATGATGGAAATGTGTTGTTGGAAAATAAAGATGAACCTACAAGAGTATTAAAAGAAACAACAGCATATTTGTTAACTGATATGATGGTAGATGTTGTGACCGGTCGCGGCGGCTATGCTACAGGTACAGCGGCTAATTTTAGTGGCATGAGTATTGCAGGTAAAACCGGTACTACAACAGATGATAAAGACCTGATGTTTGTTGGCTATACACCTTATTATTGTGCTGGTATTTGGCTGGGATATGATACGCCAAAAGTAATACCGGGAGGCGGAACAACTCATTTGAAAATTTGGAAAGAAATTATGTCTAGAATCCACCAAGGACTGGAAGACACAGGCTTTGCAAGACCAAATGGCATTGAAACAAGAAGTTTTTGTTCGGCCTCAGGCATGGTTCCAACAAGTCTTTGTAGCAGTGATTATTACGGCAATGCTATTGGGTCAGATTTATGTGCATCGGATTTTGGCTCTGCAACAGAGATTTGTAACTATCATAAAAGCTATTCTGTGGACTTGAGTACAGGAAAATTGGCAAATGAATATTGTGAGGCAACAAATGTTGTGCTGGCTGTTAATCCGGAAACAGGCTCTATTGTCAATAAATCTGATAATAAAGTAGATATTGATATTCATTCTACTTGTACTGTGCATAGTGCAAGCAATCCGGGCTATGTGCCTGAACAGGAAGTAGATTCTGAAATACCAATAGGAGGAGAATATCCCGAAGAGATAACAGAGGGTACTACACCAGAAGAAACTACACCTTCAACAGACAATCAAAATCCAAATACTGTACCTGATACCATAATACCTCCGGGAATAGGAGATGGCAGTGGCAATGCAGGATTGCAAACTCCCCCTGATACCACCGATCCTCCCCCTGATATGACAACGCCTATCGGCGCAGAATAATAAAAAGCAGTTCCGAATTAGGAACTGCTTTTTAGAGTATAGATAAATTATATTTTTTTGTAGATATTGTAGATAAATGTAATACAATGAAAAGTTTGGGTAAGAAAGCGTTTTCTAAATGCAATTGGCAGTGGGAATTGATTAGTGGAGAGGAAAATGGCAATTTTGAAAGCAGGTATGCTTATAAAATGAATTGTTTATACTTCCATGTGCTTATCAAAGACTGGAAGAAAAGAAGTTTTTGACAAAGAGAAGCCGACTTTGTAGATATTCGCAGCAGTTCGGGACTAGGAACTGCTTTTTAGAGTATAGATAAATGTAATACAATGAAAAGTTTGGGTAAGAAAGCGTTTTCTAAATGCAATTGGCAGTGGGAATTGATTAGCGGAGAGGAAAATGACAATTTTGAAAG
>DVLQ01000175.1 GCA_018715395.1 Candidatus Coprocola pullicola
TTAATGTAGAAACAAGAGAAATCAAAGGAGAAAAATATATTGTTTCATTTGATATTACGGATTTATCAGATTCTACTACTGTAAAATTTTTTGTAAAAAAGAATGTGTTTGATAAAGAATTAAAAGAAATGATAAAAGGCGGCGCTTATGTGCGTGTACAAGGCGATGTACAGTTTGATAAATATGCAAAAGAAATTAATATTATGGCAAAAAATATTATCAAAGCAACGCCTCCTCCAAAAAGACAAGATAATGCAGAAGAAAAAAGAGTGGAGCTGCATCTGCATACACAAATGAGCAGTATGGATGGCGTTACCAATGTAAAACAATATATCAAACGCGCTATACAATGGGGACACAAAGCCATTGCTATTACAGACCATGGTGTTGTGCAGGCTTTTCCGGATGCTATGAATGCAGCAAATGGGTCTGATTTAAAAGTGATATACGGTGTGGAGGCCTATTTAATAGATGACTTGGGAAATGTTGTAATGTGTCCCAAAGGTCAAAACTTAGATGAAACATTTGTTGTCTTTGACATTGAAACAACAGGACTTTCTAAAGAAAACGATAAAATTACCGAAATTGGAGCTGTAAAAATAGAAAATGGCAAAATTATAGACCGATTTAGTACATTTGTAAATCCTCAAAGGACACTTTCAGAAGAAATTGTAAAACTAACGAATATTACGGACGAGATGTTAAAAGATGCTCCGCTTATTGATATAGTATTGCCCCAATTTTTAGACTTTTGTGGAGATAGTGTGTTAGTGGCGCATAATGCAGGTTTTGATGTGGGTTTTATACGAAATAATGCACAAGTACTTCATATGCCTTCTGTAGATAATACTGTGCTAGATACAGTAGAATTGTCCAGAACGCTTTTACCGGAATTGAAAAAGCATAAATTAAATATTGTAGCAGAACATTTGGGCGTTTCATTGGAGGGACATCATAGAGCCGTTCATGATGCGGAAGCTACAGCAAAAATTTTTATAAAATTGATAGATATGTTAGCGGAAAAGGGAATCACAAATATTGATGAAATTAATGTACTTGCTAGCAGAACAGTGAATTATAATAAATTAAAATCAAATCATGCTATTATATTAGTAAAAAATCAAATCGGTTTGAGAAATTTATATGAACTTGTTTCAAAAGCACATATTCAATATTATTTTAGACGTCCTCGTATTCCAAAAAGCGAGTTTTTAAAACTACGGGAAGGTCTGATGATAGGAAGCGCTTGCGAAGCAGGAGAACTTTATAGAGCCTTATTGGATAACAAACCAAAAGAATATATTGAAGAACTGGTAAATTTTTATGATTATTTGGAAATACAGCCTTTAGGAAATAATCAATTTATGATTGCCTCCTCCAGAATTGATGCAGTCAATTCTATGGAGGATATCAAAAATTTTAATAGAAAAATCATACAATTGGCGCAAGAGCATAATAAGCTGGTGGTGGCAACGTGTGACGCCCATTTTATTGACCCGGAAGACGCTGTTTACAGAAAAATTATTATGGCGGCAGAAGGTTTTTCTGATGCGGATAATCAACCACCGCTATATTATAGAACAACAGAAGAAATGTTGGAGGAGTTTCGATACTTGGGAGAGGAAAAAGCAAAAGAAATTGTGGTGACAAATACAAATAAAATTGCAGATATGATTGAAAAAATCAAGCCGATACCCGATGAAACCTTTCCTCCTAAAATTGAAGGAGCAGAGGAAGAATTGACAAGGATTACAATGGAAAAAGCCACTTCCATTTATGGAAATCCTCTACCTGATATTGTACAGCAAAGATTGGATAAAGAGTTAAATTCTATTATAAAAAACGGCTTTTCCGTATTATACATTATTGCACAAAAATTGGTATGGAAATCTGTGGCAGATGGTTATTTAGTAGGTTCTCGTGGTTCTGTTGGGTCTTCTTTTGTAGCAAATATGGCGGGTATTACAGAGGTAAATTCATTGCCTCCGCATTATGTTTGCCCAAATTGCAAGTATTCTGATTTTGATTCTGATATAGTAAAAGCCACTGCTATGGAAGAAGGCAGTGGATGTGATATGCCTGATAAAAAATGTCCCGTTTGCGACACAATGCTCAACAAAGAAGGTCATGATATTCCTTTTGAAACATTTTTAGGGTTTGACGGAGATAAAGAACCGGATATTGATTTGAATTTTTCGGGAGAATATCAACAAACGGCTCATGCTTATACGGAAGAATTGTTTGGCACAGGTCACGTATTTAAGGCGGGTACCATTGGTACATTAGCAGAAAAAACAGCATATGGTTTTGTAAAAAAATATTTTGATGCCAAAGAAGTGACTGCCCATAATGCCGAAATCAATCGTTTGGTATTAGGCTGTACCGGTGTGAAAAGAACAACAGGACAGCACCCCGGCGGATTGATGGTTGTGCCAAGAGATCATGATATATATGAATTTTGTCCTATACAAAGACCGGCAAATGATATGAATTCTAATATTACTACAACCCATTTTGACTATCATTCTATCAGTGGACGATTATTAAAATTGGATTTATTGGGACATGACGACCCTACTGTCATTCGTATGCTATATGACTTAACAGGAGTCAATCCTCAAAGTGTGTCATTGGGAGATAAAGATACCATGTCTCTTTTTGAATCTCCTAAAGTATTAGGTGTAACAGCTGAACAAATCGGTTGTGAAACGGGAACTTTGGGAATACCTGAATTTGGTACAAAATTTGTGCGACAAATGCTTCTGGATACCAAACCAAAAACATTTGCGGATTTGCTCAGAATTTCAGGTCTTTCACATGGAACGGATGTTTGGATAAATAATGCCCAAGAACTCATAGAACAAAAGGTCATTACATTAAAGGAAACGATTTCTACTCGTGACAGTATTATGATATATTTAATTAACAAAGGGGTAGAAAAGAAAAAATCTTTTAAAATTATGGAAAAAGTAAGAAAAGGAAAGGGATTGTCAGAAGAAGATATTGTGGAAATGAAAGCAAACAATGTGCCTGACTGGTATATACAATCTTGTCAAAAAATCAAATATATGTTTCCAAAAGCCCATGCGGCTGCTTATGTGATGATGGCATTTCGTATTGCTTATTTTAAAGTAAATTATCCTTTGGCATATTATGCATCTTATTTTACAGTAAGAGCCTGTGATGATTTTGATTATACTTCTATGTGTCTTGGAGAAGAAGTGGCAAAGCAGACAATACGGGATATCAATGCAAAGGGAATGCAAGCAACGGTAAAAGAAAAAAATAAGTTGACTGTTTTGGAGATTGTAGTGGAATTTTATGCAAGAGGGTTTCATTTTTTGCCTATTGATTTATATCAATCTGACGCCAAAAAGTTTATTATAAAGGGCAATGGATTAATACCGCCGTTTAATTCTTTACAAGGTTTGGGAGATACTGCTGCACAAAGTATTGTAGAAGGACGTGAAAATGGTGGAGAATTTAAAACCATTGAAGAGTTTAAAATGAGAACTTCTGTAGGAAAGACGTTAATTGAGTTATTAAAAGAAAATGGTGTTTTAAAAGGAATCCCCGAAACAAATCAACTTTCTTTATTTATGTAATAAAATATAATATGCAAACTAAAAATTGAGTGGTGACTAATAAAATGGCATTGTGACTTTAATAAGAGTCATAGTGCCGTTTTTGGTTTGAATAAAATTTGATAATTTTACGGCAAAAGTATTCAAGTATTATACTTTTAGAAAATACTAAAAAGGTAAAAATTATTATAATGTAGTATTGCTTTTATATAGAAATAACTGAATTGGTGTATTTTTCAAAAATGGTTTTGTTTTAGGTATTATTTATGCAAAATCAGAACTTTCTGTTTATATGCTTGGCAAGAGTATGGTTTGATAAATCGGAAATTTATCTGTTATATGATTATCACTCTTAAATAGTTTCTAAAAAGTAACTATAGTGCAATAAAGTGCTTATTTTACAAAGATTCCTTACAGAACGATTGTAATTATATAAGATAAAAATGTATTCATTTTTCAATGAGAGGTCTTTTATAATGAACAATGTAATAAAGTTTTTCAGCAAAATACTGTATAGTATCTTGCAACGATTGGTTGTGGAGGGAAAGGTAAAGTGTTGTCCCTTTATGTTTGCCTAGAATTGAATGGCAAGCTATAGTTTTGTACGAATAATACAAAAGAGGTATATAGAGATATGAAGGTAAATCCCAACATAGAAATTTTAGTTTCCAGCCCATCTTATGCATGGATTCGTCTAATGGAGAAGCTATATGTGAAAATAAAGATATGTGTATTGACAATCCGATTGTTAAAGGACAGTATGACGAAGCTACAGAAATATTTTATTTGAAAAATGCATATATGGTAATTGCCTATTTTTCCGGTAATCTGCTGAAGGAATATAAACTTTAATTCAAAATTTCAAAATAAAGCTAAAATTCTACAAACTATAAAATAGCTAAGATAATACCATTTTATTAATAATTAAAATTTGAATGAAAAAACATCATAAAAACAGCTCTGCAAATATTATATTTGCACCACTTGTTCTTATTGCATATTATTTTATATTTGGAATTGGATGTTAGCCAAATGCACCAGACATTATTAAATATTTGTTTTGGAAAATGGCTTATGAAAATATCAATGCTGTTTATGTTTGTATTAATTTTATGAAAGGACAATGTTCATCAAAAATAAAAAGATAATCTATTATGATTAATAAAGATATAGGGAGGTTTGAAAAAATTATTTGTCCTTAACATCATAAATAATGGCAACACAGTATACAACGTTTATTTTATCATTTACTCATATACATAGTTTTGATATTTACTTAATTTTTATTATTGGGCATTTATGTGATACTGTTTATCAGAAGGGGAAAAGCAACAAATATAATGCTATATGAACAATTTAGTAAGCTAAAATAGAGATGTAGAATTTTGGTGCAGAGAAATTGCAAGTACAACAGAAAAAAATACAAATAAAGCTATAAAATATATATCAAACCAACTAAAAAAATGAAAGAGAGATGACGCTAAGGTCAGAAAAGGAAAGAAGGCACAGTTAACAGATTGACTGGATTATAGGTTTATGTATATTCCAAGTATAGTTATCTTCCTATATAAAAAACCACCCATTTAGTGGGTGGTTCATTTTTAAATATTATAACGAATAATAAATTTGACTTATGGATAGCTTTTTGCCGGATATTTGTTAAAGTGGTTAAGGTTTTATTTTGGAAGTTTCTCTTTTTAGGAATTCAGATAAGCTCTGTCATCTACGTCCAGTGCTTCTACCAGTTTAATAGACTCGTTTTTTTCTATAAATGTATTCATAGTATATTGATTTGCAAAAAGCAAAAGAGGTCTTTCAAATCTATCATACACAAGCGCAGAACGAGCTGTAACATAATCTTTTAAATCAATTTCTTTTGAAACAGAAGGCGATACCCATCTTGCTACACTGTAATCTAAATCCTCCATACGAATTTCGGAATTATATTCATTTTTTAAACGATATTCAAATACTTCAAACTGAAGTACTCCAACAGCCCCTAATATTACATCGTTATATTCATTGTGATATACTTGTATAGCACCTTCTTGCGCCAGTTGCGCTACACCTTTTTGAAACTGTTTTGCTTTTAGAGAATTGACAGGATGCACTTTTTTGAAAAACTCCGGAGGAAATGTAGGCAATGGTTCAAAAAATATTTTTTCCTTGCTATTTGTGAGCGTATCGCCGATTTGATAATTTCCGGTGTCATAAATACCAATAATATCACCGGCACAAGCCGTTTCTACAGTTTCTCTTTCATTTGCCATAAGCTGTGTAGATTGACTCAATTTAAATTGTTTTCCTGTACGGGAAAGCGTAACACTCATTCCTCTTTCAAATGTACCGGAACAAATGCGCAAAAAAGCAAGTCTATCTCTATGTGCAGGATTCATATTTGCCTGTATTTTAAATATAAAACCACTGAAAAATTCATCTGTGGGATATACTGTTCCGTTAGTTGTTTTTCTTGCTCCCGGAGCAGGCGACCAGTCCAAAAAGTGATTTAAAAATGGTGTGACACCAAAATCTACTAGCGCAGAACCAAAAAAAACGGGAGATAATTTACCAGCTTTTATAGCCTGCAAATCAAATGTATTTCCAGCTCCATCCAGCAATTCGATTTCACTGCGCAGAATATCAATGTTTGCTTGGCTGATGATGCCATCCAATTTATCACCATAAACGCCATTTGCTCCTAAATCAATAATGGTATCTTTTTTATAAAGATATACTTTATTTTCCAATCTGTCATAAATACCTTCAAATGTTAACCCGTTTCCAATAGGCCATGTGACAGCGGTAGAAGGCAGACCAAGAGCATCCTCCAAATCAGACATACAGTCAAGAGGGTCTTTTGATTGTCTGTCTAATTTATTGATAAATGTGAAAATAGGAATTTGACGCATACTGCAAACTTTGAATAATTTGACGGTTTGTGCTTCTACGCCCTTTGCAGCGTCTATTACCATAACAGCGCTATCTACGGAAGTTAAAATACGATAAGTGTCTTCTCCAAAATCATTATGTCCAGGCGTATCCATAATAGAAACAACTTTATCTTTGTATTCAAATTGCATAACAGACGACGTAACAGAAATACCTCTTTGTTTTTCAATTTCCATCCAATCAGATTTTGCAAATTTTGCATTTCTTCTTGCTTTTACAGTACCGGCCTCTCTAATTGCACCGCCATGTAAAAGTAATTTTTCTGTCAATGTTGTTTTACCGGCATCAGGGTGAGAAATGATACCGAATATTCTTCTTTTTTGTATTGCTTCTTCATTTGCCATAAAACAAATTTTCCTTTCTATCAATTACAATAATTTTTCATAACAATTTAAGTTTTCCCAAATTACATTTTGAAAATGAAACTTTGTTGTACCTGCATAAGTATAGCCTAATTTGGGATAGAGATGACAGGCGGGTATATTGCCTTCATATGTATCAAGACGAATGACTGCTGCGCATTGTTGTTTTGCATAATTTTCACAATGCTGTATTAACTTTGTAGCATATCCTTTTTTGGAAAAAGAGGGAAGAATACAGAGTGTATGAATTACAATGACATCTTCTTTATTTGCAGAATATTTCCAAGTAATTGCGTCATATTCTTTAGGCTGTATGTGATTTAATATAACACAACCAATGATTGTTTCTTGGCTTTCTAAAACAAACATGGTTTTGTCTGCAATGGCGTCTTGGGCATATTCTTTGGTGGGATACAACCCCTTTTGCCAGTTTGTATAGGATATTGTTTGTGTTTCTTGTTCTAGTATAGCGTCATAAATTTTTATAATAGATGGTAAATCTTTGTGAGTTGCTAATCGAAACATATTATTCATCCTTTTTTATCTATTTTTGCCATTGTATATTGTAACCGAAATAGAACAAAAAGGAAACAATAAAATAAACAAAAAATATTATTTTTTTGTTGCAGTTATTACATCAATAATAAGAAATGATTTTTTTAGCAAAAAAAGAGCTATCAATCAAAGTTGATAACTCTTTTTATGATTTATGTAATATAGAAAATTATACAGCTGCTGTTTCAGTAGCGTTTTCAGTAGAATCATCAGCAGAAGCGTCCGCATTGCTGTCAGAAACGTTATCAGCAGAAGCGTCCGCATTGTTGTCAGAAACGTTATCAGCAGAAGCGTCAGTATTGCTGTCAGAAATGTTATCAGCAGAAGCGTCCGCATTGCTGTCAGAAACGTTATCAGCGGAAGCATCAGCATTACTGTCGGAAACCGTATCAGCAACAGTAGATTCAGATACAGGTGTTGTTTCCGCTATATTTTCTGTAACAATAGTTTCTGTATAATCAGCTATTTCCATCATATCAATAATGTTGCTGGAATCAGGCTGGCTTAATGCTTTTTGAGTGGTTGGTTCCATTGTCATATTGTAGTCAAATCCCATTGTTAACATATCAGGCATATTAAATTGGAATTCACCAAAAACAGCGTCATTTGACTGAGAAAGAGAAAGTGTAATATAATTTGTGCCGGACTCTCCTGCAGAAAGGTCTAAATTATATCCGGAAATAGCCCCATTTGTTTCTAATAATTTCATTACCATGCTGACATTAGTTGCATTGTCGTTAAATTCAAATTGTGAAACATATCCGTCAGCTTGTTTTTGGAACGCTTCATCGCTAAAAAGTGTTGTAAATATAGAAATAGATTCTTTAAAAGCAGCATAGTCGTTAACGCTTGTTAAAGGAATAGAGGCGAGGGAAGCTTTTAAATAAGATTCAAAATCAGCTGCTTTCATGGTTTCCATCAGTTCTGCCAATGAAATATTCATACCCATAGAAGCATACATTTCATCTAAATCTATCAAAAACCAAGCGTCTTGCGGCATTCCCATGAAAGCAAACAAGGGAGAATGCAGATACATTTTGCCTGAAGGAATATCTATAATGTAGTCAAATTCTACATTTTCTAAAGCACTGACAATGGAATTTGCCATAGTGGCAGAGGCTTCATCGGGTGATTGTGTTGCAATATAATTTTTTAGTTTTGTAATATCTAATTGTAATGCAGCAGACATATTTTGTTTGTCTGATTCAGAAATCCCTTCTAATGTACCAGTACCGGTGATTGGCATGATTGCGGCTGTTGTTTCATCATAAGGCATATCAATGTTAAATGAGAAGGTGCCTTTAAAAGCATATGGTTGTGTGTTATATGTATTAGAATATTCTAAATAACGATTCATCAGTGAAAAAGAACCGGATTCTGCTAAAGCAGCATCTGTGTCAATGAGTAAAGCGGTTTTTTCTGTACTATCCCAACCTACAGGATATTGGAAAACTTCACCTAAAAAACGAATGGGAACATAAGCGTTTCCAGAAGAGATTACCATAGAGGTTTCCAGATTTTTTTCCATACCGTTTTCTATAACAGTAACAGCCGTTTCTCCAGGGCGGAATTGAATGGTTGTATCTCCTCTTACGGCAGTTGTTGTATGAGTCGCATTATCATAAGAAACTTCTGCTCCCATTGCTTCCATAGTGTCACGGAAAGGAACGAAAATTCTATTGTTGCGATTGATAGGTTTTAAATCATCAAATACAACTGTTTCCCCATTAATTTGTAAATCAAAGTTACTGTTTTCAGCTGCCCATGTCGTAACAGAAATCCCTGATGTCATAGTAAGGGCAGTTAATAAAGCGGCAAACTTTCTAAAAATTTGTTTCATACATAATTACCTCCTTTTTATTGAAAATATCATTATAACAAAACAATTGTTTTGTGTAATTATTAGTATAACATAGCAAGAATACAAACACAACTTTTATT
>DVLQ01000176.1 GCA_018715395.1 Candidatus Coprocola pullicola
TTCACTATATTTCTTGCAGTTGGCAGACCGCAATTGTATTATAGTGAAAAGGAGTTTTTACTTCTACCTCAACGCCAGAAGGCTTTTTTGAACCACGCGTCTAACGCGTGGTTTTCTCTATACAAAAAAGCCGGCGCCCAAATGACGCCGGCTTTTACTTGGTGAATCCAATAAAAACCCCCGGCTATGCTGGGGGAATCAGCGAGCTTTATTACATACAAGTTGGGAATGTAAATATGATATTGTATTGGTGCCAAAGTATAGAAAACCGGCCATATATGGAAATCTGAGGTAGTAAAAATACTTGGAGAATGATGTGTTAGAAAAGCAAATGATAGCGGCAGAATGTTGTCCAATACTATACATATACTGATTGATATACCGCCCAAATACAATGTATCAGAAATCGTTGGATATTTGAAAGGCAAAAGTTCTCTTATTATATTTGATAGGTATGTAAACTGAAAATATAAGTGTGGGAATAGAACATTTTGATGCAGAGGATATTATGTAGATACACAATGTTGACCAGATTATATATATGCTGATTGGTATACTGGCCAAATACAATGTATCAGAAATCGTTGGATATTTGGCAAAAGTTCTCTTATTATATTTGATAGGCATACAAACTGAAAGTATAAGTGTGGGAATAGAACATTTTGGTGCAGGATGTGACGTTGACACAGTAGGAAAAAACACAAAAAAGATACGTAAATATATCAATAATCCGTTAAAAGAAGACTGGATAACATATCAAATGAGAGTACATTGACCCGTTTACGAGTAAAAAAGTAAATAAAAATAGCCGCCAAGGGCGACAATTGATAGAGTACTTGGTGGACTTTCAATGCACCTACAAGTGCAGCGAGTAATGTTCCCTTCTAGGGGTAGAGCAAACCATCGACTTAGCCAGTGGTTCTGATTTGTTCAAGCTTTTGGCGGTAAGATTTTCTGTTATCCTTAGAAGTGGTTTTCTATTTTTTATGTTTAGATGATATTGGATTTTGAATTGTTCTCTTATGTATTTTTGAATGGTTGCTCTATTTAGTCCAACTCATATAGTATCCTGTTGTCTGAAAATTTCTATATCAAATTTGCTCCAATATCATCATTGCACTTTTATCCTTCAGATATCCTATAAGTGATGATGTACTTATTTTCGGTGATATCTCTACAGGAAGATGAATAGACTCATGAGCCTGTCTATGATTTTTATTCCTTTGCATTTGCAAAAATATTTTATTCTCTTTTGGATATATTCACCCAATTTAGAATAAATCATTTTTTCTATACTTTGGAATAAAAATGATATGATACTTGCATACCCTTTGTATGTAATCATTTATTTGTTATAGAGCCTCTTTTTTTATAAAATAGTTAAGGATGAAACCGCCTTTTACATCAAGTATCATGCTTTTGCTTAACCCCAAGCCACCGGTTGTTAAAGTCTGCTATGCGGACTGCTACACTAAAGTAATAATAAAATAAAGGGTCGTCTTATAAACAATACTTTGTAAAGTGTGGTCAAACGATATTTTTTTACAAATATAATGCAGCCCAAAGGCTTGGAAAACGACGCGTTTGCCAAATGAAATCCACAGTGGGCATTTGCTTTTGACAAGGAAAGCAGCGGGTTTTAAAGCATTTATACCAATAAAGCCAACTGTTTATACTTTTGTCTGTTGAAGTCTTTGACCAAGGAGTGTCTGATATAGAAGCTTCTTTATAATGAAATGGGAAAAAGACAATGGATTTTTGAAAAAATGTTTGTAATAGATTTGGTTATCATATTGTAATGTTTTGTCAAAAAGGAATTGAAACAATATAAAGACAGAGCATAATTAAGACACATTATTTTTGAAAAACATAGAAGTGTGTTGAATAGTGATGTATTTTGAATCATTATATACTTTTTGCAACAATTTGAAAACAAACCGTAATATAAAAAAGCTACCATTCTAATGTGTTCTATGGTAAACTGTTGTTATAAAATTAGAAAAGAAACCCAAAAGGGAGGGACATGATAATGAAAAGAAAAGCGGCAATTTTACTCACCATTTGTATGGCGACTACTGGCTTTTGCGTAACAAGCTATGGCGCAAGTTTTTCTGACATTAACAATGTGCCATGGGACGGCGCTGTAACATATATCAATCGGGTAGCTGATTTAAGTTTGATGGTAGGGGATATTGATGCAAAAACCGGAAAAAGTATGTTTCGTGCAAAGGATCATGTTACATATTGTGAAACAACACAGTTAGCCTATACATTATTAAAAAAGACAGATAAATTGAAAGAAACAAACTCCGATGTGGTGACAAGATGGACACAGGTTATGCAAGGATACAATATACCGGCTTGGGCATATGAATGTGTTGCATATGCTTTAGAAAACAATATCATCTCTTTGACAGACGTTTCTCGTTTTGTAACAAAGAAAAATGACGTGATAACAAACAATTATGCCAGCAGAGAAAGCGTAGCTGTAATATTTGGCAAGTTTTTAAGCCATCTTTATGAAATCAATCAAACCCCGGCATTGACATTTCATGACAAAGACAGCATTGCACAAACATCTGTACCATATGTGGATTTGTTATCCAGATTAAATATTATGGTGGGGGATACGGATTCTAACTTTACGCCAAAAGCAGCCATTAATAGAGCGGAAATGGCTGTGTTGGTGTCCAAAACCTATGATGAATTGAATGACATCACTGTGCCTCCTACAACAAATGTGGACACTACAAACCCTATTTCCGGTATTGTCACTTCTTTGGAACAAAATGGCAGCAATAAATTACTAGCTATTACAACAGCAAAAGGGGACAAGCAGGGCTTTATTGTAGACAGCAGTACGCTTGTATATGAGGGAAATACAACAAATACCATTGGCATTTCCACATTGGAAATCGGAGATGAGGTATCTATAAAATATACAGGCTCTAAAGCGGAGATTGTTCGTTTGACCAATGATATTTCTCCTTCTACTACAGAGGTAAAGGGAAGTATTGAAGATATGACGGCAAGCAAAATTGTTTTACTAAAAAGCGATGACAAAACAGAAAATTTTTATTTTGCATCAGATTTTGACATTACATTAGATAAAAAAGAAGTTTCACAAAAACAGCTTTTGGAAGCTTTTGACGAATATGTCATTGACGCAACACTCACATTGGATAACAACGGAAATATTGTAGGCGTAGAGGCAGTTAAAGGAAAGGAAACGGGTTATACAGGTATTTTGGTCAGCATTTCTGAGGATGAATTGAGTGTGAAAGAAACGAAAAACAGCTCTACAAAAGATTATCAATGGGTCAGCAATCCGGATGTTTATTTGGAGGGCAAGGAGAGTACCATAAGCAAAGTAAGAAAAGAGTCGGATGATGTAAAACTGTATGTAAAATATTATTTGGACAGCAAAGACAGAGTCAAAAAAGTGCTTGTATCAGAGGATGAATTTGGAGAGACAGACACAAAATCCAGCATTACAGGAACCATTTATTCTATTGATGATACGGAAGTAGAAATTCGTAAAAAAAGCGACAATAAAAGAGAAACATTTGAATATGCTTCTAAAATTAAGTTTTATTTAGATGGAGACAGCTGTGAATATAGAGATATAGAAAAAGCGTTCAATAAAGAAGAAGAAAAAAATAATCCAAATGATTTTTATATTAAAGTACTTTTAGATGAAGACGGTGAAGTAAAAGAACTATATGCTTCTTTGAGCAGTAAAAACTTAGAGGGTGAAGAAGAATATAACGTCATTGATGGAAAAGTACTGCGCATGAATGAAGATGAAATTCGTGTGGAGGAATATAACAAAGATCCGGATAACTATGATATGGCTAGAGATGTAGAGTATTATTTGCAGGAAGATGACGGTACTTTTAAAAGCAGTACCTATTCTAAAGTAAAAAGTGCATATGAAAAAGCGTATGATGATGACGATGATTTTTTTGTAACGTTATACTTAGATGACAGCGATGAAGTAGTGAAGGTGGAGGCGTCTCCAAAAAGAAGCTCCTATGGCAGAGAAGTGACAGGAACCATTACAAAATTAAGCGAAAGCTCCATTACATTAAAAGATAAAGATAAATATGACATCAATGCAGACGATGTAAAAGTATACCTTAATGACAGCAAAGTAAAAAAACTTAGTGATTTGGAAGATTTGGTAAATGATAGAGATGTGATATTAAAAGCAACCATTACCATAAAAAGCAGTGATGTAACAGAAATTGAAGCTTATTATTATGAAGTACAAGGCGAACTGATTTCTGTAGACGGAAAAGTCATGAAAATAGAAACAAGAGATGATAATGTAATAGACGATATTGAAGTAAAAAGAACCTCTATTGATGTGACGGGAGATTATACCTCCTTCCGTGATATGGAATATGGATTGAGAACAGAAAATATTACTGTTACGTTAGAATGCAGCGAGGAGGAAGATGACAGAGGCAAAGTAATTAAAATTACAGCAAAAAATGATTGATTTTTCCATAAAAAGGATATATCATAAAAAACAAAAAAGCTCTGCTATGTTGCAGAGCTTTTTTTGTATAGACAAAACCATGGGTTAGATACGTAGTTCAAAAGAGATTTCTGGCATTGAGATAGAAGTGAAAATTCCTTTTTACTATCATAGAATTGTGGTCTGCCAACTGCAAAAATAGTGGTTCTGTTAATTTAATATGAAAATAAAAATGCAGAAAAAAATTTTAAAAATACAATTGGCTCTGAAAAAAGGAGCAAAATGACGAATCCAACCATAAATAGAAGATTGAGAAACATAAACTTTTATATTTATTTATAGTAATAGCTCCTTTGGGAGAGAAAATGTTTTTGTTTTTATTTTATTGTACTTTCAATAAGGAGCTATTGTCTATATCATTTTAACGTAACAGAACCAAAATAGTGAAAAGAAGGTCCATATATGGATATTATGAATATACATAGTTTATGGCATACAAAATGCAATTACAAATATCCTATTGTATTTGTGCCGAAATATAGAAGAAAAGTGTTTTATTACCAAAAGAGGAAAACAATAGGAGAAACATTGAGAAAACGATGTGAGTAAAAAGGAGTAAATATAAAAAAAGCAGAAGTGTGTCCAAATGATATACCTATGCTGGTAGAAATACCACCTAAAATAAGTGTATCAAGTTTTAAGAAGTACAATGTTGTATGAACAATTTAGTGTAAATATGAATTTTGGTGTAAAGGCTATTATGTTGATATGGCGGAAAAAAATGCAGATAGAATGGCTGAATATATAGCGAATCGATTCAAAGAAGATCAATTAAGAAAACAGCTGACGCTGGAGTCAGAAAATTCTTTTAAGGGTAACAGGTAACGGATGTGCAGTTGGCAGACGCGTTTATGCGTTTAAGTATAAAAGGACGATACTTTCATAGTAAAAACTACTAGATAGACGATTGCGTGTTTTTTTCACAGAAAAAAATTTTTATATTGATAAAAGACAGACAGTAAAGGTATAATAAAACAACGAATATATTTTTATAAATGGAAAGGATGACAAATATGAGATATGAAGGGACTGTCTATCGTCCACCTAGTGAAGCAAGCAGCTTGATTATACAGCTTACAATAGGCTGTGCCAGAAACACCTGCACATTTTGTGCCATGTATAAGGATAAAAGCTTCCGTATAAGAAATTTAGAAGAAGTTGTAGAAGACTTGGAAATGGCAAGACAATATTATAAAAGAATTAAAGTGAGAAGAATCTTTTTGGCTGACGGCGACGCTTTGATTGTAAAAACGGCTGATTTGCTTTATATCATTGGAAAATGTAAAGAGTATTTTCCGGAAGTGGAAAGAATTTCTGTTTACGGAGCTCCAAAGGATATTATCAATAAAACGCCAGAAGAATTGAAACAGCTCAAGCAGGCAGGCTTGGATATGGTATATATGGGGCTGGAATCCGGTGACGACCAAGTGCTCAAAGAGGTTAGAAAAGGTGTTACTGCAGCGGAGATGATTGAAGCAGGACAAAAAGTTCGTGCAGCCGGCATGATACTTTCTATGACAGTTATTTCTGGGTTAGGAGGAAGAAAGCTCATGAAAGAACATGCGCTTAATAGTGCGAGAGTGATTTCTGCCATCAAACCTGAATTTGTAGGCTTTTTGACATTGCTTGTGGAACCAGGTACGCCAATGTACGACCAATATCAAGCCGGAGAATTGGAATTGTTAAATCCTACAGAAGTTTTGGAGGAAACACAGCTTTTTATTGAAAATGTAGATGCAGAAGGCACAGTATTTAGAGCAAACCATGCTTCTAACTATATCCCCTTGGCAGGTACATTAAACGGCGATAGACAAAAAATATTGGCACAGATACAACAATCTAAAAAACAAAGTAATTATAAACCGGAGAACTTTAGAGCATTATAAAAAATGTGGGGTTTTGCCCCACATTTTGTGTAGAAAAATGAATATATGGTTTCATGTTTGTTAGAGTTATGGTAAAGTATTAAAATAAATTTTTTTTAAAAGCGTAGTTTGTTTTAGAATGATTTACTATACTGCCAGAAGTATTTCTTTTTGCAAATTCAGACAATGGAGATAGTTTGTTTTCTACTTTGTTTCAGAAAATGTTTTATATAAGACAACAACAATTTCACCTATATTATTATCAAAACACCCAAAACCTATTGTAATGTTTTCTTTCGGTGTTAGAAGAATCGGTAAAGAATTTTTAATACATCACTCTTTGGATGATATATTTATATGTATTAGTGCCTCTTATTGTTTGCAAAAAATAACACATAAAAAACAGATTATTAGGAATCATATAAGTACAAATGCCATCGCTTTCTGAAAGTATGTCATGGTGTTCTGCTGCCGACGGTATGGATTGATTATTTTTATTATAATAGTATGATTTGTATAGCGACAAGTTGGCTATGGATAAATATAGCTATGGTAACAAAAAAATTTTTTTCATAAAAATTCCCTTTCATTCAAACATTTCTTAAATTTATTTTATATATGCAATATAATGTGGTAAAATGCAAAAAAAGAAAATGCTTTGTATTATGAAAAAGAAAAAATGACATTGTATTTTTGTGATATTTTTTGTGGTAGCGGCAATAGTCTGTATGGGATATACCAAAAAAGATTGAGCAGAAACAAAAGCAGCAAAAAATCATGTGGAAATATTTTGCAATGAGTGTGTGAACGATTCCTCACAATAAAGAGATGTACAAAAGATTTTGAATTTATTTTATCATAAAAAATCAGATAGAAAGATTTCCGAAGCAAAGGATTTGACATACATAACATAAAGCAGTGATACAATAAAAAAAACAGAAAAAAATACAAATAGATTATATGAGATTTTGATTGATTTATATGAAATTAATAAAAAACACAAAGAAGTTTTACATATTCACAAACAATGGCGTACTGTATTTGGTGTGCAAAATATTTTGGAAGGATACATAAAAAAATTGGAGCAACAAAAAACAATGGTATTAAAAAATAAAATACCAAAATGTACTCTGGTTTCTGATATGGTTATGCTAGAGGCAGATATGGTTTTGATACAATGATGGTCTAAAATAAAAGGAGTCGGTAACATGGCATGGCTGGGGTTGTTTACCCTTATGATTTTTTATTGGTGCCTTTTTACAGCAGTTGTCACAGGCAGAAGAAGCTGGGCATGGCTTTGCATTTTGTGTTTGCCTGTGCTGATTATGTCTGCGGGGTATCAAGAAGGTATGCAAATCAATGGTTTGATTGTATTATTATGTGGATTTATGTTTCTTGTTTGCCGTAGTAGCTTGAAGGATATATTGCTTTGGAATCAAAAAAAAAGAAAATACCATTGGATATTACTGGGCTTTTTGTGGTTTATATGTTTTTTGTTTTTATTTTATTGTGTTGTAGAATTACAACTATCCGGTTATTTGTGGGATTTTCAAGGCTGGAATATGCAAAGAAGAAATTCCTTTCGTATTACCATTACCACGCTGCCTTTTGTATGGCTTTCTTATTACTATGGAGAGATGTTTTATAACAGCATTGATAGACTTTGGAGAAGAAAAAGCGAATTGATATTGATTGCTTGCAATTTTTTTATAGCTAATGCTAGAGGCGGCGATACAGGCATTGATAAAGGCTATTTTTTAGATGGTGTAAACAATGGCATAAATTATCACTTTCGTATGACAAAGGGAACTTATTTGATGCTGCAAAAGGAAAAGGCACTACGTTTGCAAGTACAAAAGGGGTTGCTTGGCGGATTATATGTGTTAGAAAATCCTTGCCCTGAGAATATGAAAAAAACATTAAAACGAGATAGAAAAATTGCAAAAATTGGTTTTGTATTATTTTTTGTAGTATTTGTGATGGGAATTGTGTTTTTTTTTCTTTCCACAGGTATTGTTTTTTTGGAAATGGTAAGCAAAGGAGAGCATTTTTATTTTTAAAATGGAAATGCTATTTGTGAGGTGATGAGTATGTTAAAATGTTTAAAAAATTTTGATACATTGCCAGAACAAATGAAAAAACAAATACTGGATAACAGCAGAGATATGAACCGCTTTTATACATTGCCCCTAGAACAAAGACAGGCTGTACTGGATCGTATTGCGCAGCTGAATACAGAAGAAGAAATCAGACAGTATTTGAAAAAATAAAAAGGAAAATTAGTTTTTGTGATAAAAAATAACCCTAATTGTGTATAAATGGATTAGGGTTATTTTTATTATTGTTATGGAATAGTTTTCATTGTATTAACCATTTTTATAAATGAATAGGATGGTTAAAGAAAGACTTTTAGAAATCCAATCGATTTTTAGGATATCCATTTTGTAAAAGTAAAGTTGTCAGCCGAAGTATCTTCCGGCAAAAAATTAGATTCTTTTTTATACATTCCGAGTTAATATTCTAAAAAATAAAATAGTAAAAAGGCAATCATGAGATTGAAACAAAAAGATTGCATTTAATGCTATTTGACAATACTTTTCTGAAAGAAGGAAAGAGTGAACAGAAGTATTTGAAAATTTATTATTTGTTATGGCTCAAGAGCAGCAAGGATGATAATGTATCTATTAAGAGCAGTATAAAACAGCTGAAAGCTGTTAGAAACAGCCCGAATCAATGCAGTATGAATATAGATGAAAATAAAAATTATAGAATTTGATGATGAAAAACCGTTCTTAAAGAAATGGGCAAGTTACTTTATATTTTATTGGAAAAGAGGAAATATGGAAAAAACACCTTTTTATTTACTTTAAGTTTGATTACTCCAAGGATAACAATTGTTTTATTACAATATTATGTATGATAAAGAAATAACAAAAAACAAAGACTGCTCTGAGTTCTAAAAAAGGTTAGCTTGCATAGCAAAGTACTTTAAGATATAATAGACAGCAGAAAAAATAGAAGTAACAAAAGAAAGGAAGAAAAAAATGAAACTGGGAATCGTAGGACTTCCAAATGTTGGAAAAAGTACATTGTTTAATTCTATGACAGTAGGCAAGGCGGAAGCGGCAAATTATCCTTTTTGCACCATTGACCCAAATGTAGGAATTGTTGCAGTTCCTGATGAAAGGCTGGCAAAATTAACCCAAATGTATCATTCTGAAAAAACGACCCCTGCCGTCATAGAGTTTGTAGATATTGCAGGGCTTGTAAAAGGCGCAAGCAAAGGAGAAGGGTTGGGAAATAAATTTTTGTCTCATATTAGAGAAGTAGATGCCATTGTTCATGTAGTACGTTGTTTTGAGGATACGAATGTAGTGCATGTAGACGGCAGTGTTGACCCCATTCGCGATATTGAAACGATAAATATAGAACTGATATTTTCTGATTTAGAAATATTGGAAAGACGTATTGCAAAAACAATCAAAGCAGCAAAAGCAGATAAATCTTTGCAAAAAGAGCTGGAGATATTAGAAAAATTAAAAAATGGTCTGGAAGAAGGACGATGCGCCAGAGCCATAGAGTTTGATACACCAGAAGAAAATGCCTTTGTGGAAAGTTTGACTCTTTTGACACAAAAGCCTGTGCTGTATGCTGCCAATGTAGCAGAGGAAGACTTAGCAGATTATGGAGCAGGAAATGAATTTGTAAATAGGGTTCGTATTTTTGCAGATAGTGAAGGTTCTGAAGTATTTGTTCTTTGTGCAAAAATTGAGGAGGAAATTTCTGATTTAGATGAGGCGGATAAGAGAGAATTTTTGGCAGATATGGGAGTGGAAAAAAGTGGTTTGGACCGTTTGATTTCTGCCAGCTATAAGCTTTTAGGGCTGATAAGCTACTTGACGGCGGGACCTAGCGAAAGCCGTGCATGGACAATTAAAAAAGGAACAAAAGCTCCTGCTGCCGCAGGAAAAATACACAGTGATTTTGAAAGAGGATTTATTAGAGCAGAGGTTGTTAGCTACGATGACTTGATGAATGCTGGGTCTTATACTGCCGCAAAAGAGCAAGGATTGGTGCGTTCAGAAGGAAAAGAATATGTTGTAAAAGACGGAGATGTGATATTATTCCGATTTAACGTCTGATACAATTTCCTGTCGGTAAAATGTTGTAAACTCTGGGAGTTACCGCTTGCGTGCGGTAGCTCCTTTTGTCGTTTAACCCCTACCTTACCCCTACCCGATATTTTTGCTCAATAATTTATTGCGTTATCCAGTTTCAGTATTTCATTCTGTTTCAAGTCGTCCAATACGTGCGTATAGGTATCGGCTGTTTCCTTTATGGTCGCATGACCTAAGAACTTCTGCATTACCCGTACATCTACATTGTTTTCTGCCCCTCTGGTGGTGAAGGTATGACGCAAACAATGAGGGTGAAAGTTGCTCACGCCGATTTTCTTACAGATAGAATAACAGGTACGCCGCATATTCGTAGGGTCAAGCGGTCTGCCTAACTGGGTGCAGAATACAAGGTCGTTATCCTCGTAGGCGGTACTGGCTTTTTCCTTGTTTTTCTCCTGTTGCTCCCAGACATCAGCAAGCACTTTGATAGCTGTTTCATTGAGTGGAATTATCCTGTCACTGGACGGCGTTTTCGGTGTGCCAAATTCTAAGTGCCAATGTTCATCTGCGTTGTCAGGGTCTTTCACCTTGCGGAGGATTCTCCTGATGTGCAACTGGTTCTGCTCAAAGTCTATGTCCTGCCATTTCAGTCCCAATAATTCCCCAAGCCGCATACCTGTGCAGAGGTCGAAAATATAGACAACACCCATATAGGTTACTTTCGCCTGTTCTACAAATGCGTTTTGCTGTTCCTGTGTCAAAACATTGATTTGTGGCTTTTTTGTCTTTGGCAGTTTTACCCTGTTAGCAGTGTTTCGGACAATCAAGCCATCATCTACCGCCGTTTCTAAAGCATTGCTTAACAGCTTGTAAACATCTATCACCGTAGATGGCGCTAACCCTTTATCGGACAGGCTGTTGACAAATTTCTGAATGATGTCCTGTCGGAGTGCCTTTAGCTTATAGTGACCGATAACTGGCTTAATGTGATTTTTTACCTTTACCGTATAATTGATATAGGTAGTAGGCTTTACATACCGCTTTTTGTATTCGGACATATAATAGTCAAGCCATTCGGCAAGGGTTATTTCTGTAGGATTGGTGATAATGCCTTTTTGCAGATTATTCAGCAAATCGGTCATTTTAGCGGAAACTTCCTGTCTGGTCTTTCCATACAGGGATTTTCGCTGTTGCTTTCCGTCTGCTGATATGCCAATCGTTACACGGGCTTCCCATGTGCCGTCTTTACGCTTGCGGATAGAGCCTTCATTTTGTCCTCGTTTCGCCATGCTTTATTCACCTCCTTCGTTTTGCTCAATCATTTCATTGCTGATAACGTCTAAATTGTTTAGTTCATTCCTCAAAGTATGAATCGTGGAGAAACGCTTTCTTCTATATGATGAAGCAATTTCCTCAGAGTAACAATCATCTGCCTTTTTTCCCTCTGCTTCAATGCAATAGCCAGCCAGTTCTGTAAGAGCGTTAAAGAAAACAACCGCTGAAAAGTTCAAGTGTGCATTAGTGTTCAAATCCTTACCTAACCATTGAGCCGTACCTACTAATACATCAAGCCACTTATTCCTAAATGGTTCTGGAATTGAGAATAAAGCCTTAGATAATATAGACAGGCTTTCGTCAAATTCTACATTGGTTTCATAGTTTTTATGCTCTGTCAATCCCAACAGGTAATCTACACTACACCCAAGGCATTTCGCCATTCTTTTAAGAACCTCGACATCAGGGCAGTGCTTTCCATTTTCGTAGTTACTCATGGATTGCCTTACAATCCCTATCTTATCCGCAAATTGTCCCTGCTTGATATGGCTTTGTTCTCTAAGAGCCTTTAGGCGGCTTCCAAATTCTGCAAATTTATATTCTTCCATAATGTCAAAACCTCCTTGACCCTTATTATAAACCAAATCAAAAGAAAAGTAAATAATTTTTTATAAAATCGGTATATAAAAATTCTAGTTAAAAATTCTTGACAGCTAGTAAAATGTGTTGTATTATAATAGACGTAACAGGACATAGTGAGAGTTTGAGAGGGAGGTGCAATAGAAAAACTTAGTACGCATTGATTAACCTGCGAAATAAAGCAGTACCCATATAATAACTTTGGATTTTCCAAATACAGAAACAACAAAATTGAATGAACGAATAGGAGGATATGACTATGATTGATGATTATAGCTCATGGGAATCACTTCCTCTGATACTCCAAGCAAAGGACGTCCAGATGATTTTGGGAATCTCAAAGGGAAAGACGTATGAACTTATGAACTCCGCAGATTTTCCGACAATTTATCTGAATAAGCGTATGGTGGTATCAAAGGACAAATTTTATGAGTGGCTCAATCAAGATAACAGGAAAATCAAAAGGAGGGCTATTTATGTATAGCAGAACGATTGCAAGGATTCAAAGAAAAATTTACTGTAAAAAGGAATCTGCAAGACAATTACAAAAGAAAAGAGGGAATATTCTTGATTCAGTTTGGGCAGTAGAAGAACAATTTATTGCTACTGTTAAAGATATCATACAAAATTGTGTATATTTCCCAGTATATGGTCCACAAAGAACGCATGGGCTGAACGAAGAATTGTATTGCTACGTTGAAGATAAGGACGGAAGGTTTATAGGATTTGTAGAGGGTGGGAATTTTCTGTTAGATAGCGAATTTATCTATAAGCAATTTAAGAACCGTTGGAGAATTTGGAGCCAATCGCAAGAAGATGAACTATCTACTAAATTTCCAAAATTATCAAAGTTTTATCAAAAGGCATATGATGAAGAGTGGATAATACCATATGGATTATATTTTCCGAGACCTCTATACAGAATTATTAAAAATGGTGTTTCTTTACAGGCAAAGTACTTTTGCATTCCTCAGGAAAAAGCAGGAGCAAAGCCACGTTATTTTCTGAATTAAAAGATTATGGAAACATAGTCCTAAGAACAATCAACGCCCCAGTTTGTACATAAACTGGGGCGTTTCCTTTAACTTAATAGAGATGATAAGGCGGCAGATATAGCTATTCTCCCGCAGTATCCGTATCGGGCAGTTGTATAAATGTTCCGTCATACATAAAAGTTTCATTTGTGGCTATCGTTATTTCATTATCCTGTACGGAAACAGTGGTGTAAACTCTTTCCTCTGTAAAATATGGATTGATAAACTCCCACGAATCCCCTTTGCCGTTCACTTCTAATTCCACCCATACTGCTTCTGGAAATATGATATAAGGGGTATTATTTTGTATATCTATCGTAATAATCACATCTTCGCCTGCTGCCGTTTCAAAGCATTCCAACTGCTGCCCTGTGGAAAACGGAAAAGTGAGATAGCTTTCTTCCGTATATTCTTCTGAGGTATTGCTATCCTCGTTCAAATCCGTTATTTCAAGCAAAATATCGGTCACAAAAAAGTCAAGCCCGCCATTTCGGTAATTGCTGACGGTCAAAATTTTCCCGATTCCTTTTGCGTAATAGGTAACAATGGCAATTTCTTTACTTTTATTTGAAGTGGAAAAATCGGTTGTTTCTATTACAGCAACACAATCTTCATAAATCCCAGCTTCGCAAGTTACTGTAAACAAATATGGCAGATTTTGTATCGTTACGCCGCCTTTGATTTCTAGGGATTTTCCCATAGGTATGAGATAGGCAACATCTGTCAATGTTCGGTCAGATACTTCCGCCAGGCAATCCGCTTCTGCATCATAGTAATAATAGCCTGTTGAAGTTTGGTTGTTGCCACCGCCATAATCTGCCATTATATCAGTATCGCTCACACCTTCATACTGTACCTTTTCTTCGTTCGGATAAATATTGTAGTAATACTGTAAGCCGTTTGTGGCAACCATGTCCTTATATAATAAAGTCATTGCCTTATTGGGAAGATAGTCAGTTACATCAATACTATTTATTTCGTCCTCTTGTATTTCCACATATCCGTCAATCGCAAAAGCATATTGCGGTAATTCCGTATCTGTCTGGATACTACTTTCACTACTTGAAACGGTGTTGTCCGCTGACACGTTTTCCCCACCGTTACACGCTGTTAGGAACAGACTTAGGGAAAGTATCAGCAGACTTATTTTAAATCCGTTCTTCATCAATCCAACACCCTCCTACTGTATTCTTCTAATGGGTCTGTTATATGTTTTAATCTTATGCATGGCTTCTTCAATAAAGCGTTCTGTTCTGCGCTTTCCATAATACCTGTAAGGGTCTACCTCTTTTTGGGTCTTTTCATCCATCCAAGGGTTGACTACTATCCACCCTTTATAGGTGAACTTGACCATATCAGTCGTTGCTAATCCAGAACCGTCATGCCACATAGCGTCCATCTGGTTCCACGCAAAATTCTTTACTTCCTCAATCGGGATTTCATTCATGACTTTATCACCTCAATCTCCATCATCTTCAAAATACCCATATTCAGCGTCATATTCTATCAATTTTTCCGCTGTCATATCCGTACTATCTTCCAGAGCCTTATCCATTTCAAAGGCTAATTCTTCAGCCGATTTCTGGATAAATGGCAACTTCTTTTTCTGTTCAATGTTTCTCTCCATGTCATTATCCCTCATTTCTTTGTCAGTAAATTCCTTTTGGAACAAGTCAGAACATAGCGTCCATGTTTAACGCTTCTGTATCAATCTGACCACCCATTCGCATAAATTCCGTTCCTGTTTCGGAGTAGAAGCGGTTACAACAAATTCCTGTCCTCTGCAAGCGGAATTTAATTCTGCATAACCGTCTTTTAGCACAGGGCGATTATCGCCCTGCCATGAAATAGAGATACCGTCCTTACCAAAGAACGCAGGCAAAGTCCATAACCGCCGATTATCCTGCCCCTCTTTTGTAAGTACCAACGAATCGTCATACTGGAATGTGCCGTATGTATCAGGCAGATACAGACGGTTATTCGGGCGGTCTGGATTTATACTGTGTGGATGCCATGAATAACGCTCAATTTCCTGTTGCACCCTCAATATTTTCCCTACTTTCATATATCCGTAAATGATATGGACGATAGGAGAATTGCGGACAAAACACAATGTTTTATCGGGCTGATACACTGTCTTTTGGAACATTCCGTAGAATAGAAATATATCGCCCACGCCTACGCTCAATTTATCCAGATGTACGGCAGATACGCCATGTTGTCCGAATGCGGGTTTCCATTTATCTGTTGCCGTTCTGCCCTCTATATCCTCATATATATCGGGGTCAAGGTGACAGGTCTGATTTTCGTTAAAATCAAATTTAGGATATAGCTGACAGATGATTTCCTTAAAACTCTGCTCTTTGTAATACAAATCCTTATATGCCGTTCCTGCTGTTTTATCTGGAATGGGGAGCGATAACAACGTACCGTCTGGCAAAATGGGGTTTGCTATACCTCCCGATTTACTATCCATGCCTTTTCTGCTCAATATCACTTTCATAATGCCATGCCTCCTACTATGGCATTATCTTAGCACATAGCATAGCGAAAAGCAACTGATAGCATAGATAAATAATGCAACGTGCGGATTATCTAAGATATAAGCAATTAGTATCATTTACATATACTATTTGCATTGGAGGAAAACCGCATGGAGCAACAGGCATTGGGAAAGCGTATTCGTGAGGAACGGTTAAAGCTGAATCTGACACAGGAAAAACTGGCAGAAGATGTAAACCTTTCGACAGCCTATATCGGACAGATTGAGCGTGGAGAGCGCAGCTTAACATTAGAGAATCTGGCAGCAGTTGCCAACCGTTTAGGCGTTACTATAGATTATCTGTTATCTGATTCAATTATTCCAAAGGAAGATGACAGCTATCGGATATGGTGTCAACTGATGAACGGAAGAACAGAGGAACAGAAAATCTGGCAATCAATATGGTAAAACTTATGTTTCACTATCTGGACGAAAATTCCTGAATGATACAGTGATGGGGAAGATACCCTTTGACAGAGAATCTTCCCCATTTTAAATGACCAGAAATCACCGCTAACGCATTTTAACCGCTTGATTGAAAATAACGCCACCTACCGCTAAATGAGCCTTAAAACGCAGTTTTAGGGCTGTTCCCTATCGGTAAAAAGCAATTTAGCCGCTTACAAGCCTTGTAAAAATCCTATTCCCGTCCTACAAAGACTGATAGAAATCCATATGGCTAAAATGTCATTCCTCAATCGCTTACAAGGCAGATTCCTTACAGCGGTTCAAATATCATATTATTCCGTAATCTGCTTACAAACCGTCTAAAATCTTTAACCCTGTGACTGATACCGTTATAAGCATTTCAGCATAAACCGCATTCCCTCGCTGAATCCCTTACAAAATCCCTCTTTTTCCAACTCATTATAGAAACGGTTCAATTCTTCTTCAATCTGTAGGTATTCCTCACCAGAGATAAGAGCAGACAGCCTTGTATAAAGCTGTTTTTCCCTCAACTCAATTTCTGCCGCCTTTTCCGTAACGGTATGGGCGTAAACCGTATCTGTGATATATCGTTCCATTACACAACCCCCTTGCCTGTAAAATTATTTTAAACTCAAATCCTATCCATCTGTCTGAACGAAAACAGTGTTTCCAGTCTACTTTAAAATAAGTTTAAAACCATTTTCGCCCATAAACTTCATTTAAAATAAAACCTCAAGTTTAAAATAAATTTTATTTTCGGTGCTTTGTTTTCAGCACGATATACCTTTCATCATCAGATAGGCGGCTTAACGGCTCATAGGAGCGGACAGGCTTTTCCTTACAGACGAGATAGCTTTCCAACGTCTGATACTCCTGTTCGGTATAGGCTTCTGTATTTAATTTCTTTACATTATAGAATACGCCATAGCCCTGTATCTGGCGAATACGGGAGAGGGCATAATACAAGGTCTTGAAGTTGTCATACCGCATAAGGCTGTTATCCTCGGAATACATCTTTGTCATATATCCAAACAATTTCTTATAGTCCTCTGGCTGAAATTTATCTACGATACAGCTATACCGCTGGAAAGAGTTGTCCTCACCTAAGATATTATCAAAGGTAAGCCGCTTTCCATTGACTAAGAGCCACCATATCCTCTGGATAATGGCTTCAAAATCAGAAAACAGGCGGTTTCCAGTACCAGAAAACTGATTAGCAATATGCTTCTCCCCAATCCCGTTGTTCCCCAAAACAACGGCTACATGAAAGTGGGGGTGGTAGACATCTTCTCTGTATGTGACTTCTAAGGAACGGATACAGCCTTGAAATCCATACTGTGATAGGTCTACTCCCTTCACTTTTTTGTTGCCGTTTAGATACGTTACCAGAGTTTTAAAGCAGTAAGCCATATGCTGTATGGTTTCCCTCAATTCTTCACCGTTACAGTCTGGAACGGTCAGCACCATATGATACAGAGAATCCTTATATTGTTCCATATAGGGCAGGAAACGGTTTTGCAGTAACATTTTCTTCACTTGATTACAATTACTGCAAAATTTATCCTTACATAAAAAGGTTCGCAGTAACACTCTTACATGACTGGCTTCATAGGTTTCCATAGACCAGAATCGGTTACAGTTTTCCAGACGGTTTTTCCGTTCCCTTATCACATGGGCTTCATAAGGTGACAGGCGTTTCTTTACGATACCGTTTGCAAGCAGTTTCAGATAGTTCATAACCATTTCCTCATTCCGCTTTGCGTTTCCATGCACCTTTCCCATATGGCGTTTTGTTACTTCCTTTACGACAGGCGTATGTTCCATGCTCTCCATGTTTACAATCCCTCCATTTCCCTTTTCCATATCCTTTTTGTTTTAGTACGCTTAACTCTAATTAGAGAATAGATAATTATATAGGGGTTCGCCGCCTGTAATTTACAGGCGTTCGGCAAGGGGCTTTGAACCCCTACCATCACCCCTAACCCCTTGACGCACACTGGATTTTATGGTATATATTGGACTGGTAAAGTAGAAGAAACTCAACATAATGTGAAAGGACGGAACTGTATAGACATGATGAAATTTCGGTTTATAGTATTCCGTTTTAATGTGTGATAGTTGTAAAGGAGTTACAAAAGTAACTTCTTTTTTTTATGTAATTTGTCGAAAAATAAGATATTATGGTAACAACTAGTCAGTTTATTCTATTTTTGCTGTGTACAAATTCATGGCTTCTCCACTAAGTTATCCCCATAGAAAATAAATAAAATATAGTTTATACACAGAGTTATACACATTATCCACAGGAAAAAAGAAAAAACAGTGTGGATAAGTTCTGAAAAAAGAAAGTAGTAAAAAGTAGAAAAATCCTGGATTTTTTAGATTTTCGTAAAAAAGGCAATATATTCTGTAAACGAATCATAAAAAAATATACAATAAAAAGATGTACAAAAAAGTATTTCATAAAAAAAGATATAAATTTTTTGTAAAATTATAAAAAATAGAGAAAAAAAGAAGGATTTTTTATTTTTAGGGAGAATATATAACACAAAGGAAGAAAGTAATAGTAAACTAAAATCGTTTGCCTTTTGTTTTTTGGCACAAAAGACTTCATCTTCCGAGTTGCAGAAGGGAGTTGTTTTTATGCGTTACAATTTTGTAGGAAAAAATATAGAAATCGGAGATAGAACAAGAGAAAAAGTGGAAGCAAAATTAGCAAGAATTGAAAAGTTTTTCCCAGAGGAAACTGTGGCTACTGTTACATTAAGCAGTGAAAAATTAGATAAAAATGTTGAAGTAACAATTCCTTATCATAAAAGGATGATTCGTGCAGAGGTAAGCGATCCGGATATGATGGCGGCAGTAGATGGCGCAGTGGATATTTTAGAAAATCAAATCATTCGTTATAAAAAACGCCTGCGTACAAAAGTACGTCAAAGTGCAGAATCTTATCGTGCAGAATATGAATCTCTTCGTATCAAAGAAGAAGAATTGAATGAAGAGCCGTTATATAAAATTGAAAGAGTAAAACACTTTGAAGTAAAACCAATGGATGCAGAAGAAGCAGTTATGGAAATGGAATTGATTGGACATAGTTTCTTTGTATTTCGAGATGCAGAAACAGAAAATATTAATGTTGTGTATAAAAGAAAAAATGGTTCTTATGGTTTGATTGATCCTGAATGATATTGTATTGTGATTATAAATGATGAAAAAGCCCTATAGGTTTTGCCTTTACCAAAGCTTATAGGGCTTTTACTTTGCAAAAATAAATTTCTTATATTCCACAAACTCTTCCTTTCCTCGGCTATTGTGTTGATGTAGCAAAATTTCATTGATTTTTCAAACAGGGCTAATCTCAAAAATTTTTCCATTTTTTTAGTATAAAGAGGAAAAAGTGATTAAAGATCGTTGAGAAACAAAACATTTTATGAATTATGCTTATATTTATGCTTCTAATATGCATTTTGCCTAAATATGAGTATATTGACTGCACAGAACTATTACAGCAAGCGAATCCAAGAGCTATAAATTTTTTGAGGATACATTGTACTGTTCTGTGTTGTAGTTAATGCATTTCTGTACGCACTAAAACGGATTTTACTAATTTTTGATTCTTTGAATGCCTCTTGTTTCAATTCATCAATGGTTTTGAGGAAATATTGAGGGAGCAAATACCAGTTATGCTCTCATTCGACTGACTCCTTTAGCCAAATTTTATTGATTTTTTAAACAGGTGTGAATAGATTTCATTTTTTTTTAAACAATAAAAAAGAAGAGGAATAATTATTTTTAAATGATAGGAAAAGGAATATATACTTTTTAGAAAAAGAAAGAGTTTTTTTTATAAAAAAAAGATGTATTATCGAAAAAAGGAAAAAGATATTTTGCTGATAAAAAATAAGGAGATTTTTGTAAAAATAGTATTATTTTAAGCAAATAGTATAAATAAAAATTAATGAATTTTTATTTTTTTTAAAATAAATGAAATTTTTCATAAATTTCAGAATGAAATATTGTAAGAAATAGATAAATATAGTGGAGAAAAATACATAAAGTATGTACTGGAAAAAAGATGTGGCATAAGGTATAATAAATATGAATAAAAAGCTCTAAAAAGGCATTGTTTGACTCTCAAAGCAATCAATGAGCAAAGGGCGATATTTTTATTTAAAAAGTGCTGAAAGGGGTGAGGCTGCAAAAGCAGCAAGAAATATGATTACAACAACTAACTTAAATGAATTATTTCAAATTGTTAATGTAGAACACGGTGACCCCCACCATGTTTTGGGGATGCATGAGATAGAGCACAACAATAAAAAATTTGTAACAGTAAGAGCTTTTATTCCCCAAGCAAAAGAAATTATTATAATAGATGATAAAGAAAAGAAAAAAAACTATCCTATGATGAAAATACATGAGGACGGATTTTTTGAAGGTATTATAGAAGATAGAAAAGAATGGTTTACCTATCAACTTTCTATTACAGATTATCAAGGACACCACTGGACAACCTATGATCCATATTCTTTTGCGCCAACCATATCAGAATATGACAGATATCTTTTTGGCGCAGGAAATCATTATGAGATTTTTAAAAAATTAGGCGCACATATTACAACAGTAAATGGTGTAGAAGGCGTAGCATTTGGCGTCTGGGCACCAAATGCCAAAGCGGTTAGTGTAATTGGAAACTTTAATAATTGGGACAGCAGAAGAAACCAGATGAGAATATTAGGAGAATCTGGCATATGGGAATTATTTATTCCTGGTTTAAAACAATATGACCAATATAAGTTTCAAGTAAAAGATAAAAACAATCATGTTTGTGACAAAGCAGACCCCTATGCTTTTTTTGCACAAGTAAGACCGGAAACAGCTTCTGTGGTATATGACAGCAGTCATTATACATGGAACGATAAAACATGGATGCAAGATAGAAGTGGCGAGCATATTTATCAAGGTCCTGTCAATATTTATGAAGTTCATCTTGGAAGCTGGAGAAGAGTACCGGAAGAAGGAAATCGTTCTATAACCTATTTAGAGGCGGCAGAAAAACTGGTTGAGTATGTAAAAAAAATGGGATATACCCATATTGAACTTTTGCCTATTGAGGAGCATCCTTTTGATGGAAGCTGGGGTTATCAGGTAACAGGATATTATGCGCCTACCAGTCGTTTTGGCAGACCCGACGAGTTTAAAGCTTTTGTGGACGCCTGCCACAGAAATGGCATTGGGGTAATATTAGACTGGGTGCCTGCCCACTTCCCAAAAGACAGTTTTGGATTGATACGTTTTGATGGAACAGCATTGTATGAACATCAGGATCCAAAACAAGGAGAACATCCGGAATGGGGAACATTGATATTTAATTATGGCAGAAATGAAGTAAGAAACTTTTTGATTGCAAATGCTATCTACTGGATTGAAGAGTTCCATTTGGATGGCTTGAGAGTAGATGCGGTGGCTTCTATGCTATATTTAAACTATGGCAAAAACGATGGGCAATGGATACCAAATGAGCATGGAGGCAAAGAAAATCTAGAGGCAGAAGAATTTTTGAAACATATGAATTCTGTGATTACAGGCAGATATCCTGGAGTGATGATGATTGCAGAAGAATCTACTTCTTGGGCAGGCGTTACAAGAAGTGCTAACTATGGCGGACTTGGTTTTAGCTTAAAGTGGAATATGGGATGGATGAATGATTATTTAGCATATTTGAAAAAAGACCCTATTTATAGAAAATATCATCACAATAATTTAACATTTAGCATGGTATATGCTTATACAGAAAACTTTATATTGGTATTATCCCACGATGAAGTAGTTCATGGAAAGTGCTCTATGATAGAGAAAATGCCTGGGGATTTGTGGCAAAAATTTGCAAATGTTCGTGTGGCGTATGGTTTTATGTACGGACACCCAGGCAAAAAGTTATTGTTTATGGGCAGTGAGTTTGGACAGTTTGCAGAGTGGAGTGAAACAAGAAGTCTTGACTGGCATTTGCTGGAATATGACAACCATAGGAAATTACAGCAATATATGTGTGATTTAAACCATTTGTATTTGCAACAGACAGCGTTGTGGGAAATGGATTTTGATCCAAAAGGCTTTGAATGGATTGAATGCAATGATAGAGATAATAGCATTGTTTCTTTTATCAGAAGAGGGCGAGATCACAGTAAAGAGCTGATATTTATATGTAATTTTACTCCGGAAACACATTTTGAATTTAGAGTAGGCGTACCTGTGGCGGGTACATATGAAGAAATATTCAATAGTGACGATGAGAAATACGGAGGAAGCGGTATTATTAACAGAAGTCCTTTGACTAGCCAAAGGATACCATGGAATAACAGACAAAGCAGTATTGAATTAAAAGTACCTCCTTTGGCAGTTACAATACTAAGAAGAACTATGCAAAATGATGCTCATTAAAGAGTATAAAAATAGTTTTATCAAAATAAAAAAGTACTTTTATTTGAATAAAAGAAAATTTGCAACAAAGTTTTTAAATGCAAAAAGACGGTTTTTTATTGACGCGAATTGTTTTTTTGTGTATAATTCAATAATGTGTTGTACTATATAAAATATAATTTTTTAGACAACATTTGCAACAAAAAGGAATCTCACACCTGGGAGGGAGGGAAATTCATGTCAGAGGTAAAGGTAAAAGAAAATGAATCTTTAGATAGCGCTCTTCGTCGTTTTAAAAGAAGTTGTGCAAAAGACGGCATTATGGGCGAAGTACGTAAAAGAGAACATTACGACAAGCCCAGCGTAAAACGTAAAAAGAAATCTGAAGCAGCCAGAAAACGTAAGTTTAAATAATGTTTGCTTTCTAAAGGGATGATTGTATGGCATTAAAAGAGCAGCTTTTTGAAGACTTGAAAAGTGCTATGAAAGAAAAAGATACAATACGTAAAGACACAGTACAGTTAATCCGTTCAGGTATTTTACAAATTGAAAAGGATAAAAAAATTCAACTGGACGATCAAGGTGTGATAGAAGTCATTGCAAAGCAACTAAAAAGTCGCAGAGATTCTATGCCGGACTATGTCAAAAGCGGTCGTCAAGATTTGGTAGAAAAACTGAACAGAGAAATCGAGATATTGTTGAATTACCTTCCAGAGCAGTTGAGTGAAAGTGAAATTCAAAAGGTGATAGAAGAAACCATCGCTGAGATTGGTGCAACGTCTATGAAAGATTTAGGCAATGTGATGAAAGCTGTGACGCCAAAAGTAAAAGGTCGTGCAGACGGAAAAGTTGTCAGCAATCTAGTGAAGGAAATTTTACAAAAATAAAATCTAAAAGACAAGGAATAAAAATTCCTTGTCTTTTTTTGTATAGAGAAAACCACGCGTTAGACGCGTGGTTCAAAAAAGCCTTCTGGCGTTGAGGCAGAAGTAAAAACTCCTTTTCACTATAATACAATTGCGGTCTGCCAATTGCAAGAAATATAGTGAAAAGGAGGTGCGTATATGGGAATTACGGATATACATAGTTTATCGCATACAAAATGGAATTGCAAATATCACATTGTGTTTGCGCCGAAATATAGAAGAAAAGTATTTTATTACCAAAAAAGGAAAGCAATAGGAGAAATATTGAGAAAATTATGTGAGTGGAAAGGCGTGAATATATTAAAGGCAGAAGTATATTCGGATCATGTGCACATGCTGGTAGAAATACCGCGG
>DVLQ01000177.1 GCA_018715395.1 Candidatus Coprocola pullicola
TTTTCACTATATTTCTTGCAGTTGGCAGACCGCAATTGTATTATAGTGAAAAGGAGTTTTTACTTCTATCTCAACGCTAGAAGGCTTTTTTGAACCACGCGTCTAACGCGTGGTTTTCTCTATACAAAAAAGCGAAAAAAGTTTCACCTTCTTTTCGCTTTTTTTCAAATAAACAACAATATACTAACAACATATTGTTTATTGTTTCAATTTATTTATATAGTTTTGCTTTTATCGCCTATTTCTTTTTTGTTGGTAGGCTTGTATAATCGTATCCACATTTTTAATATTTAGCCCTTGACCTGTTTCACTTGCTACAATATACCTGCCTGTCATATCGCCCAGCAAATATGTATCAGGATTTTTTTTATGAATCACCATTTCAATTTCTTTTATTTCTTCCAGTTCTAAATCTGTATATTTCTTTACTTTTCCAGACTCCAATATTATATTCATATTATAGCCTGATATCGTGGTGTATTCCAACTCTACTTCTACATAAAAATGATATACGGCAACAATTCTATCCAATTTTATAATATGACTTTTTATATCAAAATAAATAAGCCAATCTTTTGTAATATAAAATCCCCACAAAGAACCCATTTTTTGTCTATACATGGGACGCAAAACATCTGTATCATCAGAAAAAAATTGTTCTTCAATTTCTCTTAGCGCTCTTTGAGGATTGTCATATTCCTTTGCCAGCATTTTAAGCACAGTATGATGTTTGCGAAATCTTCTTTTTAAATAAAAAATACAAATCGTAATAAAAACAGTTATCAAAAATACTTTGAAAATTTCATACAATTCTTGTCTGTATGCAGGGTCAAGTAATATGTTAATATTTCCACCTGCTTTATCCACCAATGCCCATAACGCTGCAACAATCATAAAAATAAAAATGCCATCCAAACAAAAAAATACAGCCAACCAGGCCATTTTTTTTGATTTTTGCAGTAAATCTGTAATATTTTGACCATTAAAATAGCCCTTTATTTCCTCATTCATTTTCATACTTGTATGCCTCCTTTTACCATCATGTCATAAAAACTTTAAATTAATGAATTTATTATGCTGCTTTATTTATATAGGCAAATGCTCTCAATAAAAACAAAAATATATTTATTTTTTAACTACATTTGTCCTATAAATTATATCAAATATAACAAAGCATTACAATATTTTTCATAATAAAGTTCTTTTACAATTCGGTAAACCGAAAAAAGGCATATTCATATGCAGATATTTGTTTGTATACTATAACTTCAACAATATTTGTAAACTACTTATTGTGCAAAGTCGATAGGATTGCAGCAATATTCTTTCAAAAAATACTTATACTTTTCTGTCCTCATATCCATTTGGATGACTTTGATGCCATTTCCAAGCAGAGGCAATGATTTCCTCCAATGTATTATACTTTGGCTGCCAACCTAATTCTTTTATGATTTTTTCAGAAGATGCAATCAATACAGAAGGGTCGCCTGCTCTTCTTGGCTCTATTTTGACAGGAATTTGTTTTCCTGTCACTTTTCTTGCCATTTCTACCACTTCTTTTACAGAAAATCCCTTGCCATTTCCTAAATTATAAGTACGGCTTTTGTTTTGCTCTATGGTCTTTTCCAGTGACAAAATATGTGCTTGTGCTAAATCTGTCACATGAATATAGTCCCGAATACAAGTACCGTCTTTTGTATCGTAATCATCTCCAAAAATTCCTATAAATTCTCTTTTTTCCAATGCCACTTGCATAATAATAGGTATCAAATGGCTTTCCGGGCAATGGTCCTCTCCTATGACGCCGCTTTGATGTGCGCCTGCCGCATTAAAATACCGTAATACAGAATATTTGATACCATAAGCCTCTTCAAACCAATGCAGTATTTTTTCTACACAAAGCTTGGATTCTCCATAGGGATTGGTGGGCAATGTTCTATCGCTTTCCAATATGGGAATATTTTCCGGTTCTCCATATGTAGCTGCCGTGGAAGAAAATACAATATATTTTACGTTGTATTTTCTCATTTTTGACAAAAGGCTTAATGTTCCGCCAATGTTATTTTCAAAATATTTTGCCGGCTCTATGACGCTTTCTCCTACCAAAGAATATGCTGCAAAATCTATCACTGCATCAATTTTATGTTTTGAAAACACACTCTCCAAAAAATCTTCATCAGAAAGATTGCCAACATAAAGAGAGGCTCTATCATCTACTGCCTTTTTATGACCTGTTTCCAAACTATCCACTACTATCACATCATAACATTTATCCAACAACTCTTTTACCGTATGACTGCCAATATAACCGGCGCCGCCGCAAACTAATATCTTCATATTTGTGTCCTCCTTATTATATGTCATATTATATGACATTAAAATGATATAAACAGCAGTTTCTTAGTGAAAGTACAATATAATTAAAATACTGATTCTTCTAGAAAGGAGCTGTTTCTATGTATAAATATAAAAATTACTTTTAAAAATTTTGATATTTTTTGTTCTCATTGTTTTTCTCATTTTTTTGACATTATGGAAAAGATAAATATGGAAATCAAAAATATATTTGTTGTAAATGTCACCATCCGTTTACTTTAAAGCCTAATAAATAAAAACTTCTAACAAAGACTCTCCAAATGTTCCTCTTATAACGGAAATACTTTTTCTTATGACTTTTCTATTCATTATTAAGTGTCATTCTAATTTGGGGTAAATACCGTTTGCTTTAAAATCCAATAAAACCTTCTTAATAAAGGCTATCCTAAATCCCCCTCTTACAGCAGAAATACTTTTGCTTATCACCTTTTTTCATTTTAAGCGTCATTCTAATTTTGGGGAAATACCCTTTGCTTTAAAATCCAATAAAACCTTCTTAATAAAGACTATCCTAAATACCCCTCTTACAGCAGAAATACTTTTGCTTATGACCTTTTTTCATTTTAAGCGTTATTCTAATTTGGGATAAATACTGTTTGCTTTAAAATCCAATAAAACCTTCTTAATAAAGACTCTCCAAATGTCCCTTTTATAACGGAAATACTTTTTCTTATGACTTTTCTATTCATTTTTTAAGCGTCATTCTAAAAAGTCCAGTCACTCTATTAAAGTGCCTATGATAATATTAACTTTTGCAAAAAGAAGTTTCTTGCTTTTATTAAGGCTTCTTTTGAAAGATTTGCTTTTGCGCCAAATGTTATTTTATATGCTTTTATGCTTTACTTTGAGGCTTATTACTCTCTTAGGCAGATACAAAGATTCTTGTAAAACCATCTGTCGGTTTGTGTTTCTTACGTTTCTATTTATTGTTGCATGCATCATTTTGCTCCTCTTTTTAGAACCTTTATTACTTTCTTCTGCAAAAGGATGACCTGCACTCTGACGAAACTGATATTAAAATAAAAGGACAGCAGCATTATCTTTAGCTATTGCCGGATTCTAAAACAAGGGTTGTGATTACTTTTTGCTTGTCTAGTGTAAAAGACAGCGGTACTACTCTTACCTTCTTTTAAAGAGTCATGCAATATTACAGATACAGTCCCTTTTACCATGATTACAGATGGTCTTGATTTTTATCATATACCGCTTCTGCTTGCCTATACAGAATCAAAACACCATGTTTATAGTTCTTTTTTTGATGATGTCACTAATAATATAATACAATCTTCCATAAAACTTTTAAAGCTTGGTACAAAACGCAAAAAGGATTCTATTTTGGATATCATTTCTAATTTTTTGTTTTATTATTTCCATAGCCATTCTTATTTGTCCAATCAATCGCTTGCTTTTCAACAACAAGCAAAACACAGGGTTTTATTTTTAAAAATTTTTTCAGGTATTTTCTTTTATTTGTATACTCTTTTTTATGATTGCATTTTCAAAAGTTTTTTCTGTGTTTTTATTTTTATGTCAAATTAACAAAACGCTATATCGTTTCAATGATATGCATCACTTCATGCACGCCATCAGAAAGACGGCTTTTTTGCATATTTTGTATATATTTTTGTCTGTTTTGATATAGACTGCCAATGGCTTTTTCCAAAGAAGCATATGTCATATCCTCTTCTTTTAAAACCATTGAAAATCCTTGTTTTTCAAAAGATTGTGCATTTAATATTTGGTCGCCTCTGCTGGCTTTTGCAGAAAGAGGTATCAATAAATTTGGTTTTTTTAAAGCTAAAAACTCAGATATGGAATTGCTTCCCGCTCTGGAAACAATCACATCTGCTATAGCAAAAATATGAGGCAATTCTTCCGAAAGATATTCAAATTGTTTATAACCTCTTTTGTGTTCCAATGTTTTATCTATATTGCCCTTTCCGCAAATATGAACCAGTTGAAACTCTTTTAATACTGTTTCCAAAGCTCCTCTTAGCTGTACATTTATTTTTACAGAACCAAGGCTGCCTCCCATCACCATAACAATGGGTTTTTCTTGTGTAAAACCGCAAAGCTCCAATCCTTTTTGCTTTTTTCCTTCAAATAATTCTTTTCTGATGGGCGTGCCTGTATTGACGCCCTTGCCTTTTGGAACATATTGCAATGTTTCCGGAAATGTAGTACAAACCTTTTTAGCAAAAGGCATAGCAATTTTATTTGCCAATCCTGGGGTAATGTCCGATTCATGTATGATAACAGGCACTCCATTTACTTTTGCTCCCAAAACCACCGGAACAGCTACAAAACCTCCTTTTGAAAAAACAATATCCGGCTTTAATTTTTTTATGAGGGCGGTCGCCTCTTTTATACCAGAAGCAACACGAAAAACATCCGTTATATTTTTTGCAGAAAGATATCTTCTTAATTTTCCTGTAGAAATTGCATAATAAGGAATCTCAACTTTTTCAATCAACGTTTTTTCTATACCCTCTTGTGAGCCAATATAGATTATTTCATAGCCTTCTTTTTTCAATGCAGGAATCAACGCCAAATTCGGTGTCACATGACCAGCCGTTCCACCTCCTGTTAAAACAATCTTTTTCACTTGATTCACTCCCATTATTGTTATTGGTTTTAAATTGTGATTTCTGTTTTTTTAATCATACCAAAAAAAAACTATAATAGCTATATAAATTTTATGCACATTACTATAAAAAAGTATACTTTAAAGAAGAAAGATTGTCTTTCTTACTTTGTAAAAAAATATTTTGATTTTCTCCAAAACACTTTTCATGCTGTATTGAGTAATCACTTTTTTGTAAAATTTACTTCATCTTTTTTATTTGTCTGCATATACATATAAGAAAAACTATACAAAAAAGGAGTCTGCCTATGTATCCATATCGTTGCAACACCGGACTTTATCAAAAAAATACAGCTATCAACAGCAGAGAAAATACAAATACATCTGTCACAAAACAAGACCTTAGTCAAGATAAACGTCTATTAGAGCTTCTAAACATTGCACAGCAAGAAATTCAACAGTCTATGCAGTCTTATAGCAATCTTATGCAAAACAATGCCATAAAAAATGATACAGAACTATTAAGAAACGCTTATTTAGATGAAATCAAACACTTGCAGCAGTTACGGGAGATGTTATATATCATTTCAGGTGAAACCCCCTCTACCAACACAGTAAATCAAACATCTGCTATGACAGAAAACAACATTGCTTCTGCCATAGAAAAAACATTGATGCAGGAAATGGAACAAACAGATTTTTTTAGAGAACTGCTGCTTTGTATTCCTCAAACAGACTTAAGAGATATACTTTTTGAAATTATTACAGATAAACAAGACCACTGTATTCGACTTTGTTTTCTTTTTACAAAATATCAATAGAAAAAATTCCTTTTCCATGTTATACTAAAACAAAAAATAACTGGAAAAAGGAGTGCTTTTGATGAGCGATTGTGTATTTTGTAATATTATATCCGGAAAATTCGGCTCTGCTACATTATATGAAAACAACGAGTTTAAAGTAATATTAGACCGTTTTCCGGCGAATGAGGGTCATGTATTAATTATTGTAAAAGAGCATATTCCAAACATTTTTTCACTTGATCCTGAAGTGGGAGGTCGCTTGTTTACACTAGCTATCAAAATTGCAAAAGTCATGAAAACAACATTGGGGCTGGAATATATGAACGTATTGCAAAATAATGGCAGTGTTGCCGGACAGACTGTAGAGCATTTTCATATGCATTTGATTCCTCGTTATGAAAATGATGGCATAAAAATTGCTTACAAACCTCTTGACTTAACAGATGAACAAATAGAAGCCATGCGTCAAAAAATCTCTGCCGGCATTTAATAGCATCGCCTAGAAAGTCGTTTCTAGGCGTTTTTTATTACAATTTTTGAAACTTTTATAAGGATTTTTAAAAAACTAAAGCAATTTTTTTGAAAATGGTGTAAAATAAAAAAGAACAATCGCTATTTGATTTACAAATTTTTAAAAAGGAGTTTTTAATATGAAGAAAAAATTGCTTACTTGCATGGTATGTGCATTTGCTTTTTGCTGTACGCCACTTTCTGTCTGCTTTGGCACAACTGTGAAAGCCTTTGCAGTAGATTCTGCATTTTCTCCTATCTATTTGGAAACCACCGGAACAAAAGAAGTCACTTCTGCTACCAATTTAAGCGCTTTTCGTATTAAAGATGAAAGCGGTGTTGCTGTAGCAAAAGGTACTGTATATGCTCTTACAATAGACAATGGCTTTATTTTTCAAAATACTCCCGAAATTTTTTTATCCGGAAAATATCGTGAGAAAGTTTCTTTTGAAATTGACTCCCAAGACCCTTCCACCGCTTATATCACAATAGACAAAAAGACAAGCGATAGTCATGGCTTTATTGAAATTCAAAACCTAGATATTGCCCCTACTAAAAAATCACAGACAAATACAGATATTATATTGACATTAAGCAGTACCACTACTTATGATACAATCAAAGTAGGCACTTACAAAGAATCTTCTTCTTATAAAACAGCCATTACAATACAATCCTTCCAAGGCGGCGAAAAACCTTCTGCCTCCGGTATGGCTGCCTCAGGTAAAAAACTGCAAGTTCGTATTGATGGAGAAGAATATGGTACTATCACTGTAGAGGATGATGGAACATGGAATTATGTTTTTCCTTACAAATATTCTAATTTAGAAGAAGGCAGTCACACTTTTGCAATTGGATACTATCAAAATGAAAAAACATGGTTTGGTACCGTTTCAAAAGAATTTGAAATATTACCCCCTCAAACAAAAACAACTGCTACAGTTTGCTTCACTGTTGGCAGCAACACCTATACTTATGACGGCAGAACAGGCTATCTGGAAGCTTCTCCTTTTATAGACGGCAGCGGCAGAACCCTTTTGCCTTTGCGTGCTGTAGCAAACACATTGGGCGTGGATACAAAAGAAATTCAATGGGATGAAAAAACACAAACCATTACTATTGTTTACAACCAAAAAACAATTTCTTGTACAATAGGCTCCAATGTGTTGACAGTAAATGGCGTCATTTCTGAAATGGATACTGCTCCTATTATAAGTAACGGTGTTACATTTTTACCTCTCAGACCTCTTTTAAACGCCTTTGGCATTACAGACGTCAATTGGGACGATACGACCGCAACAGTGTCTTACGAAGCAGAAAAACCAGCCTTGGAAAACATCTGATATCACCAAATCATATTAAGGAGGAATATTGTATTATGAAAAAAGCGCTTGAATACTTTCGCAATGACTTAAACGCTATAGCACAAGCCGGCACAGCAAAAGAAGAACGCATTATCACAACGCCTCAGCAGTCACGTATTGATACCACTACTGCAAAACAAGTTGTAAATTTATGCGCCAACAACTATTTAGGTCTTTCCAACAACAGCGATTTGATTGCCGCTGCAAAAGAAAGCTATGATACTTGGGGATTTGGGCTTAGTTCTGTTCGCTTTATCTGTGGAACACAGCAAATACATAAAACATTAGAACAGCGCATCAGCAAATTTTTAGGTATGGAAGATACCATACTATATTCTTCTTGTTTTGACGCCAACGGCGGTTTATTCGAAGCTTTGCTGACAGAAGAAGATGTTGTCATTTCTGATGAATTAAATCATGCCAGCATCATTGACGGCATTCGTCTTTGCAAGGCAAAAAAAATGCGTTATCAGAACAATAATATGCAAGATTTGAAGGCTTGTTTAGAAAAAACAAAACAGGCTCGCATTCGTATGATTGCTACAGACGGCGTTTTTTCTATGGACGGTTTTATTGCAAATTTAAAATCTATTTGTGACTTGGCAGAAGAATACGACGCTCTTGTTATGGTAGACGATAGCCACGCAGTGGGTTTTATGGGAGCGCATGGAAAAGGTACTCCGGAATATTGTCATGTTATGGGAAGAGTAGATATTTTGACAGGCACATTCGGGAAAGCTTTAGGAGGCGCATCAGGAGGTTATACCAGCACCAAAAAAGAAATCGTGGATTTACTTCGTCAGCGTTCTCGTCCTTATCTTTTTTCAAACACGGTAGCGCCCGCTATTTGTGCGGCAACTATCAAAACCATAGATTTATTGGAACAATCTACGGCGCTGCCGGATAAAGTGCATAAAAATACACAATATTTTCGTGAAAAAATGAGCAAACTGGGATTTGATATTCCACAAGGCTCTCACCCTATTGTGCCGGTTATGCTGTATGATGCAAAAATTGCACAACAATTTGCAGCGCGTATGCTGGAATTAGGCGTTTATGTCATTGGTTTTTCTTACCCGGTTGTACCAATGGGAAAAGCAAGGGTACGTACACAAATTTCTGCCGGGCACAGCAAAGAAGATTTAGACTTTGCTGTAGAATGTTTTGCAAAAGTCAAACAAGAAATGAAATTATAAAAATTGTTTTTTATTGCTTTTTTATGGGGTATATACAGAAAGAAAGGTCGCTGTACTTTCAGCGGCTTTGTTATTCTGACATTTTTAAGGGAGGAATTTTTTGTGAATCGGGCAACTAGGTGGATATTGGCTATCATTGGTATTATTTTAGCAGCTTGTTCATTATTAATTATTTACATGAGTGGAAAACCTATATCAACTCCTTCTAATATCATGGCTTGCATTGGTTTTGTCATAGGATTTCTCATTTTAATGACACTTTTATATTCTCTTAGTGTCAAAGTTGGTATTGCTTATACCATACTTTTGCTATTGCTTTTCCTCCTTTTTTTTGTAGATTGGGATACTGCCAAAAAATTTATTTCAGAAAAAATGGATCATATACACTGGCAAAGAGAAACTGCTTCTGAAACAGAAAACATAAAAAATGAACAGCTTGATGAAAATGGCAATATTGTAATTGAGCACCCTTATGATGATTTAATCAGTCTGCAATGGGGGACACTCAATAACGTTGATATGGATTTAATACTGATAGACAACAAAGATAATGTCACAATCAGCTTTCATAATCAGCAATATTCTTTAGATGATAATAATAGTATTTGGCTGGATTATGACTATCAAGAACAAAATAACATTGCAAAAGAAGAAGTTATTTCCATACTAGGTATGCAAGACAGAACATTTTCTGTTTTGGTTGTTAATTATAATGGCGAAACACTCAAGCAAGACGCCATTGTAGTTATCACGTTAGCAGATGGCAGAACTGAAACATATACCTTGCCTGCACAACGCTTTAATGATGATACAGATGGTATCTATGTCTGTGATATTATTGCACAAAGCAGTGAAATTGTAGAGATTATGCAAGATTTCAGTGAAAGCGAAGCAAATTACAGATAAAAATTTAGGATTACAATTATATTTTAAAAGCAGACTGAAAAATACCAATTACTTTGTTATTGTCTGCTTTTTTATATTGATACATAAAAAGGAGTGTTTTTTATGAAAATTGACCATATTGCTGTCTATACCAGAAAATTAGACAGATTAAAAGCATTTTATGAGTATTATTTTGGAGGTATTTGCAATACAAAATATAAAAACAAAACAACAGGACTGGAAACATATTTTATTTCCTTTCAAGACGGCAGCCGTATTGAAATTATGACACGCCCTGTATTGGACGATACCAGCAAAGAACTACTTCATACCGGCTATATCCATATTGCATTTTCTGTTGGTTCTATTGAAAATGTAAATGCCTTAACCAAAAAATTAGAAGAAGACGGATACCCTATTATCAGTCATCCTCGTACCACAGGCGATGGCTATTATGAAAGCTGTGTGCTGGATCCTGACGGAAACCAAATCGAAATTACAGTATAAGAGGTGATATTTATGACTTTTATCCCCATAGATATAGAAAAATGGGAAAGAAAGGAACATTATCAATACTATATCAATATTGTCAAAGCAAAATATACCATAACAACGGAAATTGACATTACAACATTATTGCAAAAAATAAAAGAAAAAAAACTCCGTTTTTATCCTGTTTTTTTATATATCATTATGCACTGCATTAACAAAAACCAAGCCTTTCGTATGGGATACAATGAGCAGGGACAACTGGGATATTGGGATATATGCCACCCTTCTTATACCATTTTTCATGAAGATGATAAAACATTTTCTGATATTTGGTCTGAATATCATCCTTCTTTTTCTATTTTTTATGAAACGGTACAAAAAGATATGAAAACTTACAAAGATGTCAAAGGAATCAAAACGAAACCTCGTACAGCACAAAATTTCTGTCCCATTTCCTGTGTGCCTTGGCTTAGCTTTACCAGTCTAAGCTATGATACTTTTACAGAAAACAAAATGCTTCTGCCCATTATTGCTTTTGGAAAATATCACAGTCATCATAGCAAAACAACGCTTCCCTTTTCCATTTTTGTCAACCATGCCGTAGCCGACGGCTATCATACTTGTAAACTGATACAACAAATACAAGACATGGCTGATACGCCCAACTGGTTGGAAACATAAAAACATACTATTTTTGAATAAAAAAGAATTCTTCTGTCATACCTGTAAAAAATGATGACAAATCCTTCAAAACCTCTTTCAAAAATTTCATTTCAAAAATATTTTATTTCCAATCAATTTCATTGAGTATATGAAAACAGCATAATATTTGCAATTATCTTAATATTATTGCTTTTCGGGCATAACTGTGATAAAGTTTTATTTGATTATTTTTTAAACAGTATGCAAGCGCTGAGGAGGAAACAAATTATGTGTGGTATTTGCGGTTTTACAGGTACATTAGCAAATGCAGATGATATATTAGATAATATGATGGAAAAAATTGTACATCGTGGTCCTGACAGCGGTGGAAAACACATTGATGCAAAAGTAGCTTTAGGATTTCGCCGCTTAAGTATTATAGACTTAGACCATGGTTCACAGCCTATGTATAACGAAACAGACGATATCATTGTCACATTTAATGGCGAAATCTATAACTACCAAGCTTTAAGAGAAGAGCTGTTGGAAAAAGGACATATTTTTAAAAATGATTCTGATACAGAAGTTTTGATACATGCCTATGAAGAATATGGCGAAGCTATGCTCAACAAATTAAGAGGAATGTTTGCCTTTGTCATTTGGGACAGCAAAAAGGAACTGCTTTTTGGAGCACGCGACTTTTTTGGCATCAAACCTTTTTATTATACCATTATTAATGACAACATTGTATATGCGTCTGAAATCAAAAGTATATTGGAATATCCTGACTATGAAAAAAAAGTTAATACAGAAGCATTGGAAAACTATTTGACATTTCAATACTCTGTATTGCCCGAAACATTTTTCAAAGGTATTTTCAAACTAATGCCTTCTCATTGTTTTACATTCCAAAACGGAAAAATGAATATCAAACGCTATTGGGAGCCTACTTTTGAAGCAGACAACAGCAAAACATTGGAAGAATTTGTAGACGCTATTGACACTGCTGTACAAGATTCTGTAAAAAAACATAAAATCAGCGATGTAGAGGTTGGCTCCTTTTTATCCAGTGGTGTAGATTCCAGCTATGTAGCCGCTTCTTTTCATGGCGACAAAACATTTACAGTGGGTTTTGATTATGAAAAATATAATGAAATTGACTATGCCAAAGCATTATCTAAAAAAATTAATATTGATAACTACAGCAAACTCATTACTACAGAAGAATATTGGGATACCATTTCAAAGGTGCAGTACCATATGGACGAACCCCTGGCAGACCCTTCCGCCATTGCATTGTATTTTGTCAGCCAAACAGCGGCAAAGTATGTAAAGGTTGCTCTTTCCGGAGAAGGCGCCGACGAATTTTTTGGAGGGTACAATATTTATAGAGAACCTCATGACTTATTGCCTATTACAAGACTGCCAAAACCAATCAGAAAAATATTGGGAGGCATTGCAAAAGCCATTCCTTTTCAAATAAAAGGAAAAAACTATTTGATTCGGGGCAGCAAGGATTTGCAGGAACGCTTTATCGGAAACGCCTTTATGTTTAACGAATCAGAACGGGAAAAAATTTTAAAACACCCTACAGGACACTATCATCATACAGAAATTACAAAGCCCCTTTATGAAAAAGTAAAACATCTTGATGATGTTACAAAAATGCAGTACATTGACATTAATCTGTGGCTTATAGGAGATATTTTATTAAAAGCCGACAAAATGAGCTGTGCGCATTCTTTGGAGGTTCGCGTACCCTTTTTGGATAAAGAAGTGTTTCAAGTAGCGAGGACATTGCCCACCAAATTCAAAGTAAATCAAGAAAATACAAAATATGCCATGCGTATGGCTTCTCATCGTTATTTGCCGGATATGGTGGCAGAAAAGAAAAAGCTCGGTTTTCCTGTGCCAATTCGTGTTTGGTTAAAAGAGGACAAGTATTATGATATTGTAAAAAAAGCCTTCACAAGCCAAACTGCACAAAAATATTTTAAAACAGATGAAATAGTCAAATTTTTAGACGACCATAAAGCAAATAAAGCAGATAACAGTCGTAAAATATGGACTATCTATATGTTTTTGGTATGGCACAAACAATTTTTTGAAACGGCGGCTTAATCAAAACCCTAGAAGGGCATATACAGGCAACAGCATATTACTATTTCAGGCAGCCATTCAGGCGGCTGTCTGAGATGGTCGCCTTTCCTTTTGTCAAACACTCATTTCATTCAAATCTTTCGCCATTAGAAGTATAAACAGTTCATGCCATCGGATAAATCCCTTGAAATACTCTGTTTTCTTTGTGGAAAGTAAATTCTGATTGCCGATTGCATTTGAGAAACGTTTCCTTTTGTAAGCCTTTTCACTATATTACAT
>DVLQ01000022.1 GCA_018715395.1 Candidatus Coprocola pullicola
TTATAATAATCATCGAATCAAAGCAAAGTTAAAGGACTTGCCACCTGCAATTTACAGACAACAAGCCCTTCTGGCTTCTTGAACAATTTTAACTTGAAAATATTGTCTAACTTTTTGGGTTCAGTTCACAGAGAGATTCTCTGCTTTTTTATATAGAAAGAGGGAGAAATATGCAATCGCAAAATGATATAACATTAGGAAAATTTATCAGTCTGATATTACGTCATAAGCCTGAAACAATAGGCATTACCCTAGATGAACAAGGCTGGGCAGATGTAGAAGAACTGATAAAAGCTATGAAAAAAGCCGGAAAAGAAATTGACAAAAAAAAGCTGGAATGTATTGTGGCAGAAAATGAAAAACAAAGATATATTTTTAATGAAAATCATACAAAAATAAGAGCAAATCAAGGTCATTCCATAGCAGTTGATTTGCAGTTGGAACAAAAACAACCTCCAGAAATATTATATCATGGTACAGCCACCCGTTTTTTGGAAAGTATCAAAAAAGAGGGGCTTAAAAAGATGACAAGACAGCATGTTCATCTTTCCAAGGAAAAACAAACAGCAGTTTATGTAGGAAAAAGACATGGAAGTCCTGTTGTATTGAAAGTGTATGCAAAAAAAATGTATCAAAAGGGACATCATTTTTATTTATCAGAAAATGGCATATGGCTTTGTGATGCTGTTCCTTGGGAGTATTTAGAAGTTTTATCAAATCAATAAAAATCACATAATAAAGTAGTTTTCATATTTATAATATCAAAATGTTTAAAAGACAATGTGTTGTAAAAAAAATAGATAATAAAGAAAACAATATTTTTTATATGACAATGTAAATTTTTTATTTTCATTTTAGGGGATATATTGGTTTAAAAGATACTGTAATATTTGACTGAATCAATAAGCAAAGAATGATAAACTTGAAAAAGAGGATAAAATATTTTTATAGATAAAATATATGTTTATCTATTAAAAAGAACATGCCAATTTATGATATATTTAAAATAGAAAATACAACCGTAATACACAATCGACATTAGAAATGGAAATTTCCAAAGAAAGATTATGTGATGATTGTAAATGAATGAAGTATAGAAAGAATGACAAAAAAGTTATTTATATATTTTCAAAGATAATAGACAACTGTCATCAAAATTAGGAAGAAGAAAAAAACGCTATCATTTGGATATGGGCTTTGTTATAAACATTATGAAATGAGAAAATATCCCCGTAATATACAATGGGCATTAAAAATAGAAATTTTGAAAGAAAGACTATGTGATTATGGATGAATGGAGCATAGAAAGAATAATAAAAGATAAGTTATTTATTCATACATTTTGGAGGGTAACAGCCAGATACCATCAAGATTAGAAATAGGAAAAAACCGACATTATTTAGGCATCAGATTTGTTATAAACATTATGAAATGGGAAAATATACCCGTAATATACAATGGGCATTAGAAATAGAAATTTTAGAAGAAAGACTATGTGATTATGGATGAATGGAGCATAGAAAGAATAATAAAAGATAGGTTATTTATTCACATATTTTGAAAGGCAATAGACAAATTTATTCATACATTTTGGAAGGTAACAGACAGATACCATCAAGATTAGAAATAAGGAAAAACCGACATCATTTAGACGCCGATTTTGTTATAAACATTATGAAATGGAAAACGTATTTGTAATACACAATCAGCACTAGAAATAGAAATTTGGGAAGAAAGACTATGTCATTATAGGTGAATAGAGCATAGAAAGAATAATAAAAGATAGGTTATTTATTCATATATTTTGAAAGGCAATAGACAAATTTATTCATACATTTTGGAGGGTAACAGACAAATAGCATCAAGATTAGAAATAAGAAAAAACCGACATCATTTAGACGCCGGTTTTGTTATAAACATTAACAAGTTTAAAGTAAAGTGTATGATTGAGATTATTTTTTATTTTTTGTTTTTTTTGCAACTTCTATATTCACTTTTTTATTTTTAATTTTTGCATTTTTCATACCAAATATGATGTCTTTAGCATATTCAGCAGGCACATCAATAAAAGCATAGTCGTCAAACAAGTCAATAGAACCCAATGTTTTACCCGGAACTCCTGTTTCTCCTGCAATGGCTCCAACAATATCTTTTGCCCGAACTTTATTTTTTTTGCCTGCATTGATGAATAATCGAACCATTTTTTCGGCAGTACCTCCATATACTTCTGTACCTCCAAAATTGATATCATCAATAGCGTCAATGCTATCTACGCTTACATCAGCTAAATTGTGTTTTAAAAGTGCGGCGGCGATGTCAATGGCAGCATAGTCTTCCTCCATAAGTTTTTCAACAATGTTAACGTATTTTGTCATATGTCCTTCTTCTATGACGCCCTTTATTTTTTCTATGAAGAGATTTGTTTTCATTTCTTCTACATCAGTGAGTGTAGGCAGTTTTTGTTGTATAATTTTTGTTTTGGTATATCGCATAATGTCACGAAGTTTATAGATTTCTTTTCCTACACAAAATGTAAAGGCTTTACCTGTTCTGCCGGCACGTCCTGTTCTGCCAATGCGATGTACATAATATTCTTCATCTTGAGGCACGTCATAATTGAATACCACGTCAATATCGTCAATATCAATTCCTCTTGCGGCAACATCTGTGGCAACCAATATTTCAATGGTACCGTTTCTGAATTTTTGCATAACTTTATCACGTTGAGATTGTTTTAAATCCCCGTGCAGACCTTCGGCAAAATATCCTCTGCCTTGTAATAATTCTACTACTTCATCTACACGTTTTTTTGTATTGCAAAAAACAAGAGCAAGTTTTGGGTCATATACATCGATGATACGAGAAAGAGCGTCTAATTTTGTCCTTTCTTTTACATCAAAATAAATTTGTTCAATGTTTGGTACAGTTAATTCTTTACGAACAATTTTGATAAATTCCGGGTCTTTTAAAAAACGCTTGCTTAATGAAAGTATTTCAGGAGATAATGTGGCAGAAAACATAATTGTTTGGTGGTTTTCAGGCACCTTTACCAATATGGTTTCAATATCTTCTCGAAATCCCATGTCAAGCATTTCATCGGCTTCGTCTAGTATCATCATTTTTACTGTTTCCATTTTTAATGTGCGGCGACGCATATGGTCCATAACACGTCCAGGTGTGCCAATGATGACTTGAGCGCCTTTTTTTAATGCCGTAATTTGTCTATCAATAGGCTGACCGCCATAAATAGGCAGTACACGAATGCTTTCTCTATATTTTAATAATTTACGAAATTCTTCACTGACTTGTATAGCAAGCTCACGAGTCGGACAAAGTATAACAGCTTGCAGTCTTCTATCTTCTGAATCGATTTGTTCTAAACAAGGAATACCAAAAGCGGCTGTTTTTCCTGTTCCTGTTTGAGATTGTCCAATGACGTCTTTTCCTTCCAAAATCACAGAAATTGCCTGTGACTGTATGGGTGTTGCTTCTTCAAAGCCCATATCCAATACAGCGCGACAAGTTTCTGAAGATAAGTTCATGTCTTCAAATTTTAAATGTTCCATTCGTTATATTCCTTTCTGATTTTTTGTAGCCGAATGGAAAATAAATTGTATTTTTTGGCAGGTTACAACACACACATCATTTTTCCTTTCAGCTTTTTTACAATATTTGTGTCTTTGGCAATGAGATAGCACAATAGAAAAGACACTGTTTTTTAGTATAGCAATGAATTGAAAAAAAAGCAATGAAAATAGCAGGTATTTATGGAATTTAGCACTATTAAACAGAAATAAATAAAAACCATAAAAAATACTGACAAATTGAATAAAAAATTTTTTCATTTGATTTGCAGCCAAAAAAAAATTAGTGATATGTGGCGTCATATATAGCAGCAAAGCGACGAGGAAGAAAATGAAAACAATATTTGCTATGGATAAAAAGCTTGTGAAATATATACTAAGAGTCCATTTTTTCAAAAAACGATTAAAAACAATAAACTTGTATAAAAAAATCAAAAAAGAAGTAATTCTAAAAAAACAATCTTGACAAGGATTTAAAATGTGATACAATAATTTCATTGTAACAGTCAAAAAGCGTTGAAAGTGAAAAGTAAGCAATACTGCTTCCTCAGAGAGAAAACGTCGTCGGCTGAAAGCGTTTTTGGTTGAGCAGGTTGTTGAAGTTCTCACGGGAGCTGATTTTTTGAATACAGTTTTGTTAGTAGGAAAATCCGTCCGCTGTGCGTTAAACAGTCAAAAGTGCCTGTCTTTATCAGGAATTTGGGTGGTACCACGGAATTGATAACCTTCGTCCCTTTTTTGGGAGAAGGTTTTTTTATTTGTTGGAAGGAGAGAAAATTACATGAAAGAAAAGTTAAAAGAAATTCATGACAGAGCCATCAGCACATTAAAAGAAATTAGCCAAATAAAAGAACTGGAAGAAACAAAAGTAAAATTATTGGGCAAAAAAGGAGAACTGACAGCAGTATTAAAAGAAATGGGAAAACTTTCCGCCGAAGAAAGACCCATTCTTGGACAAATGGCAAATGAAGTACGCCAAGATATTGAATCAAAGCTGGAAGAAGTCAAAAAACGTCTTTTGGCAGCAGAGCAGGAAATGAAATTAAAAGCGGAAACCATTGATGTAACAATGCCGGGAAGGACTTGCTCCTGTGGACATAAACATCCTATGAGCATTGTAATTGATGAAATTTCTGATATTTTTATTGGTATGGGATATGAGATTGCAGAAGGTCCCGATGTGGAAAAAGATTATTATAACTTTGAAGCGTTGAATATACCGGCAGACCATCCTGCAAAAGATGAACAGGATACGTTTTATATCAATGCGGATATTTTGCTCAGAACACAAACATCTCCTGTACAAGTCAGAACAATGGAAAAAGGGAAACTGCCTATTCGAGTGATTTGTCCCGGTGCAGTATATCGTTCTGATGAAGTGGACGCTACCCATTCTCCCGTATTTCATCAGCTGGAAGGACTTGTTGTGGATAAAGGAATTACAATGGGTGATTTAAAGGGCGCTTTGGCTGTATTTGCAAAAGAATTATTTGGAGAAAATGTAAAAGTGCGTTTTAGACCACATCATTTTCCGTTTACAGAACCAAGTGCGGAAATGGATGTTAGCTGTTTTGCTTGCGGCGGAAAGGGCTGCCGTGTCTGCAAAGGAGAAGGCTATATCGAGTTATTAGGCTGTGGCATGGTACACCCTAAAGTGTTGAAAATGTCAGGCATTGACCCAGAAGAATACAGCGGATTTGCTTTTGGTATGGGATTAGAGCGTGTGGCAATGCAAAGATATGGTATTACAGATTTGCGCTTGCTGTTTGAAAACGATATGAAATTTTTAAAACAATTCTAAATTTAGCCAATTACCCCAAAATAGATAGAGAAAAAGAGTACACAACTCAGAAAAGGAGAGAAAAACAATGGATATACCAATGTCATGGATGAAAGAATATGTAAATGTGACAGCTAATATCAAAGAGTTTATAGAAGATATGACAATGACAGGCTCTAAAGTAGAAGGCTATACCACAATGGGCGGAACAATCAAAAATATAATAACAGGTCAAATCAAAACCATTACAAAACATCCTGATGCAGATAAATTAGTGATTACGACAGTAGATATTGGTTCCAAAGAATTAACCATTGTAACGGGAGCCACAAATTTGAAAGAAGGGGATTATGTCCCTGTTGCTGTTGATGGCGCCGTATTGGCAGACGGTACGGAAATACACACAGGAAAATTGAGAGGAATCGAATCACAAGGTATGCTTTGCTCTATACAAGAATTGGGATTTGATTTACATGATTTTCCCGAGGCTTGTGAAAATGGTATTTATGTTTTTCCCAAAACAGTGGAAATAGGAAAAGATGTGGTTGACATACTGGATTTAAAAGACGATGTGGTGGAATATGAAATTACATCTAACAGACCTGATTGTTTTAGTGTATTGGGTATTGCAAGAGAGGCGGCGGCTACTTACAAAATTCCTTTTCACTATCCAACAATTGAAATAAAAGAACTGGCAGGAGAGAACGCTTCTGATTACATTTCTGTTGCAATTGATAATCCACAGCTTTGTCCAAGATATGTGGCAAGAGTGGTAAAAAATGTAAAAATTGAACCTTCTCCAAGATGGATGAGAAAAAGACTTCGTGCTGCGGGAGTACGCCCTATTAATAACATTGTAGATATTACAAATTATGTCATGCTTGAAATGGGGCAGCCTATGCATGCTTTTGATATTGATACCATTGCACAAAGAAAGATTATCGTCCGAAACGCAAAAGAAGGAGAACAAATTACAACATTAGATGGCAATGTAAGAAACTTAAATGCTTCTATGCTTGTGATTTCTGACCCTGAAAAGGCAGTTGCAGTTGCCGGTGTGATGGGTGGAGAAAATTCAAAAATCAGCGAACATGCGGAAGCTATATTGTTTGAATCTGCTACATTCCATGGTTCTAATATTCGAGTGACAGCTAAAAAATTGGGTATGAGAACAGATGCTTCCAGTAAGTATGAAAAAGGACTTGACCCTAATTTAGCATTGGAAGCGGTCAACAGAGCGGCGCAACTGGTAGAAATGCTTGGTGCTGGCGAGGTAGTACATGGCGTTGTAGATTGTTATCCAAACAAAAGAGAAAGCTGGACACTTTCTTATTCTCCACAATGGATTAATGGTTTACTTGGCACAAACATTTCTGAAAAAGAAATGAAAGAAATATTTGAACGTCTTGAGATGAAAGTAGATGAAAAAAATCATATTGTGACAGTACCTACATTTCGTCCGGATTTGGAAGGACAGGCGGATTTGGCGGAAGAAGTCGCAAGATTTTATGGCTATGACAAAATCCAACCTACACTGGCGGCAGGCACTCCAACTGTAGGAAAACGTAGCTACAGTCAAAACATTACAGAAATTGTAAAGAAAAATATGGTAGCAAGCGGTCTTTGCGAGGCTATGACATTTAGCTTTGAAAGCCCTAAAGTATTTGACAAACTCAATATTGCTCAAGACAGTGTTTTGAGAAAGGTTGTAACCATTGCAAATCCTTTGGGAGAAGATTACAGTATTATGAGGACAACAACACTCAATGGAATGCTTACTTCTTTGGCTACAAACTATAATAGAAGAAATGAGTCTGCCGGATTGTTTGAAATTGGTAAAGTATATCTGCCAAAGGCTGTACCTGTGACAGAATTGCCTGATGAAATTGCTACACTGACAATAGGTATGTATGGAAAAATGGATTTTTATGATATCAAAGGCATTTTAGAACAGCTTTTTGAAGTATTGGGCATGACAGACAAAGTAGATTTTACTACAGAAAAAAATATTGCATGGATGCACCCAGGCAGAACAGCTTCTGTCAGTGCAGAGGGAAAAAATTTTGGCTATGTAGGAGAATTACATCCTCAAATTGCTGCAAACTATGGTATTAGTACAAAGGTATACATTGCTGTGATAGATATGCCAGCATTGGTAGAATATTCCAATTTAGTAAGCGTATATCAGCCCCTGCCAAAATTTCCGGCAATAACAAGAGATATTGCCATGGTGGTAAAACAAGAAGTGACTGTAAAAGAAATTGAAACAGTGATTAAAAAATATGCAGGACAATACTTAGAAAGCGTAATGCTTTTTGATGTTTATCAAGGAAAACAAATTGGAGAAGGCTTGAAATCTGTGGCATATTCTATTACATTTAGAGCTGCTGAGAGAACATTAGTTGACAAAGATGTAACAGAAGCTATGAAACAAATATTAGATGGGCTTTCTAAAGAAGTACAGGCGCAATTGAGAGAAAAATGAAAGGGTTGTAATTGATTTTATTTAAAAAAGCTGTTGAAGATACAACAGCTTTTTTTGTATAAAGAAAACCATGTGTTAGATGCATGGTTAAAAAACTTTCGACGTTGAGGCAGAAGTGACAGGGGCATTACAGATAGCTATATTTTAGCGTATACAAAATGAATTGCTCACATAGTATTTGCCAATGTAGCAGAAAAGTGTGTTATAAAAGCAATAGGGAAAATATGGTGTGAGTGGAAGAAAATAAATATCATATACATATGTTAGTAGAGATGCCGCTTAAAATGAATGTATCAAGTTTTATATGGTATTTGAAAGGGAAAAGTAGTACAATGTGATGAGAGCAATTTCATGAGTGGAAATGTAAGTATAGAAATAGAGAGCTTTGGTGTAAAGGCTATGATACAGCAGTAAAAAATGCAGATAATATATAGAGAATCAATTAAGAAAAGAGCGACTAGGACAACAGCTGACAATAGAGTTGGAAAACTCTTTTAAGAGTAGCGGATAACATAAAAACAGTTGGCGGGTTAGGTTATACGTTTACACATAAGCCAAAAACGAAGGGCTATGCTCGCATAGAAAAAACTAATATAAACCATATTTTTTTAGAAAAATAATATTCTGCTTTAATCACAATAGGATGAAACAATCCAATCAAAAAAATGTGATTATTCCTACTATAATACCACTGTAATTCATATCTTCCCTTCTTTCTTCTTTATTTTTTAATTAAAGCATATGATTTTAACATATCAAAACAGAAATAGTTTGTAAACCTATTTTTACAGATTTTTTTAGATTTTTTGTATAATATATATTGTAAAAAATGTTATTTTATAGTAATATTTATCATATAATAATAAATATTAAATAGCTTAAGGAGGAATGGATTATGTTTTTATTAGAAAAATTACCTTATGATTATATTGCATTAGAACCTTACATCGACACACAAACAATGTACATTCATCATGACAAACACTTGCAAACATACATAGATAATCTCAACGCCACACTAAAAAGCTATCCTCAATATCAAAACTGGTCGCTAGAAGAACTCATTCGCAAACAAAAAAATCTACCAGAAGAGATTCAAACTCCAGTCAGAAACAATGCAGGAGGAGTTTACAACCACAATCTATACTTTGAAGGTATGGCTCCTGCTGGCACAACCTCTTTTTCCGGTACATTGGCAGATGCTATACTAAAAACATATGGCTCCTATGAAAATTTTTTAGCAAAATTGAAAGCCGCCGCTTTAGGACAATTTGGTTCCGGCTGGGCATGGCTGGTATCGGATAAAAAGGGACGTCTGCAAATCATATCTACACCAAACCAAGATACGCCTTTAACCATGAATCTTATTCCTATTTTATTGGTAGATGTTTGGGAACACGCTTATTATTTAAAATATCAAAATCTTCGTGCTTCCTATTTTGATAATTGGACAAAAGTAATCAACTGGGATATTGCTGAAAAAAGATATCAATCCAATATACAACAATAATTTTACTTTAAATAAGTTGAAAAACTGTTGATAAAATCAACAGCCCAAAGTGTAGACAAACCATTTTCTTTTACAAACGTAATATATCAAAAAGGCTTGGCAAGCAAAACCTTTCCCAAATCAAAACCACTGGTAAATTAGTGGTTTGAACAACCCAGAAGAGGTATTGCGTGCTTATTTGCTAAAAGGGAATATCCAAGATTTGGCATCGCATTACAATCACAGACAGCCATGAAAAGTGGCTGTCTGTTTTGCCTTATCCTCCTTTGATACCCACCCATAAACGGGTCTATATACTCTTTTGATAATATTTGGTCTGTCATATAATCTTCTTCAATTAACTTTTTATATATTCTTTTATCACCTTTTCATTTCGTCCCATTGTATCTACAAAATATCCTCTCACCCAAAAATTTCTTCTCCCATATTTATATTTCAAATTAGCATGTCTGTGGTACTCTTGCTCTTGAGAAATCCTATAAACTGTGCTACGCTTAAATATGATGCTATACTGACTATCATATGGATACAGTCTAGATATGCTTGTGCTTGAATGATTTCAACCTTTTTCTTTGCACAGTTTTCTAATGATTTGTATTATATTCGCTCTTCATTCTTTGTATATCACTTTCCTTCTATATTTTGGTACAAACACTATATGGTATTGGTATCTATATTTGTAATGTGCAGTACTTTTTATTTCATTTTTCATGTTGAAAATCTCCTAATTTGTTTTGGTAATACAGCCACCAAGCCTTCATTCTAAAATTATAATTAGGAAATTTTATATAATAAAGTATTTTATTTACCCCTAGTAGAACTAGGCATTTTGTTAAGCTAAAACACTCAACAAAACCCCTGTCGGAATTTATTTCTGACAAGGAAACTAATTTCAACACATTTCTGCCCATAACTCCAACTATTTATACTTTTGTTTACTTGCCAAAGACTTGAAAGAAAGTAGTCTTTGACAAAAGGTTATCGACTTTGTTGACATCCTCAACCTGTTGATAAAATTAACGACCCAGAGTATAGGCAACCATTTCTTCTACAAATATAATACACCAAAAAGGGTTGGCAAACGAAATCCCCAGTCGAATTTTTCTTCCCACAAGGAAACTAATTTCAACACATTTCTGCCCATAACTCCAACTATTTATACTTTTGTTTACTTGTCAAAGACTTGAAAGAAAGTAGTCTTTGACAAAAGGTTATCGACTTTGTTGACACCCTCAACCTGTTGATAAAATCAACCGCTTTTCTTTTGTAAACAATCATCATGATTGTTGTAGCAGATAGTATCTTATAATACTTTGTCATTTTAATACAAATTGATCACTATCCTAAAAATAAAAGCATACTTAGAAAACTTTTTACAGAAAAAACACTTACCTACTTCACTAAATCATATCCATAAATACCTGTTCCTGAAAAAAGTAAAAAACTTGTCGATATCTATACAAAATATTTTTATAAGCATACTATTCACTTCTTCCTTTAATATCTAAAAATATCTAAAAAATATTTTTTAAAACATTACGATATCTCTTTACAGACTATTTTATCAACATAGCATCTCCAAAACTAAAAAAACGATATCTTTCTTTGACAGCAACATCATAAGCCTGCAGTACCTTTTCTTTTCCTGCCAGAGCAGAAACAAGCATAATCAATGTAGATTCTGGCAAATGAAAATTTGTGATTAAATAGTCTACAGCTTTAAAATTATAACCTGGATAAATAAATATATTTGTCCAGCCACTTTTTGCATGAACAACACCTTTTTCGTCTGTTACAGATTCTAATGTTCTTGTACTTGTTGTGCCTACAGCAATAATCTTTCCTCCTGCCTTTTTAGCTTGATTGATTATATCTGCTTGCTGCTGTTCCACCACATAATATTCGGAGTGCATTTCATGCTCCAAAACATTTTCCACTTTAACAGGACGAAATGTTCCTAAACCTACATGTAATGTTACATAAGCAATTTTGACGCCCCTTTTTTTGATTTCTTCTAATAACTCAGGTGTAAAATGAAGCCCCGCGGTAGGTGCGGCAGCAGAGCCTTCTTGTTTTGCATAAACCGTTTGATACCTATTTTTATCTTTTAACTGATGAGTAATATAAGGGGGCAATGGCATTTCGCCTAATTTATCCAATATTTCTTCAAAAATACCATCATAATGAAATTTTATGATACGATTACCTCCCTGAATTATTTCTATCACTTCAGCCTGTAAAATTCCATCTCCAAATACAATAAAATCTCCCGGTTTCGCTTTTTTTCCCGGCTTTACCAGAACTTCCCATGTATCTATATCTTTTCTTACCAAAAGAAGCATTTCTATTTTTGCTCCTGTATTTTTTCTTTTTCCAATCAACCGCGCAGGCATTACTTTAGTATCATTTAATACGATACAATCTCCTGCATGAAAATATTGCAATATATCATAAAATGTTTTATGCTCTATTTCTCCTGTGTCTTTATCCAAAACCAAAAGACGGGAAGAGGCTCGGTCTAAAAGAGGTTCTTGCGCAATCAACTCTTGTGGCAAATCAAAATAAAAATCTTGTGTTTTCATTTCTTTTCTCCTATTCTTTTGTTTGATTCTATTATGTTAAAATGATATAGACAATTTATGAAAATACAATAAAATGATAACAAAAACATTTTCTCCCTGAAACAAGCTGTTACTGTACATAAATATAGTTATTACTTTTAAACATTTTGCTATTTCCTGTCCCTATTGCTTTTGTTATTCCTTTTGGCATTATGGAGAAAATAATTATAGATATCATTTCTAATTTTTTATTTTATTATTATTTTGTCCATAGTCCTTCTTATTTGTTGGGGCAACCGCCCGTTTCCATTATAGG
>DVLQ01000023.1 GCA_018715395.1 Candidatus Coprocola pullicola
AATGAAATAAAAACCATAAATGCATTTAATTTTGATACTATCAATAAATTTCCATACTTCTTTTACAATCTTATATTATTGATAACGCCAACCCCACAAATGGAAATAGTCACTCGGGCTAATGTCAAAAAAAACCAGAGAGGCTGCACCTACGGTATAACACGCACCAGTATATTTATCGACCAAAATGGCATCTGGTTCGTTTTCAAATATTTGTATATAATAATATTCTCCCATATCTGCAATGCACTTTCCCAGATAATGTCTGTTTAGTTTACTGGAAACATTGTAAGGTGTAATAGGATTGATGTCTACATTCCAAACTTGTAATATATATTCTCTCATATCGGGAAGAAATTTATTAAAATATAAATCCTCTGCTATTTGTATGGCTTCTTCCTCAGTAACACAAATTGTATCTTTTTTATTATGAATATATGCAAGTTTTATATCTTTACTGTTATTTATAAAGCCTACTTCTGCATCAAGTGCTGCTGCAATCGCTCTAAGAGATACATAGGTCATGGAATTGATGATTTCAGGTGCATGGCTGATTTCAACATTTTTTCCATTCACTGTCATATTTTTGCTTCCGATTGTCAGTTTAATATTGATATCATTTTGTGTGATTTCAGCAATTTTTGATGAAGAATCCCAATTTACGGCGGCACCGAAATGATTGCCAACTGCTCTTAAGGGAACAAATATTGTATCATTTTTTATAATGGCATCGGCATCTGAAATAACATTGCCATTTATAAAAAGTAATATTACAGGAGCATTACAATCCTTTGAAGTATCACTATATTCAACCTGATACCCCTCATCATAACCATGCTGAATCACTGATACGATTGGATTTGCAATCATTTCTTTTTCCATTCTTCCAGCATTTAGTAAATCATTATTATTGATATTTTTTGTCCCATCATTCTGATACAGCCTTACCAGCGTTGCAGCTGCTTGCTCTTCCTCTGCATACCCCCTATAGATATTGTCTAAATTTAACCAATACGCATAAGAATTGTTTTCTAACAAAATTTTTGCATCTAACATAACTTGCTCCTCTTCCATCATGCCGCTGCTAAGAGGAAATCCATAAACAATAGCCCCTCCTAAGCTTTGTAAAAAAAAGGCAAATACGAAAAGCACTGCCATCATTCGTTTTTTCCACTTCTTCACGAATACCCCTCCTAACAAGTCCTTTTTTATATGTTTTATATTGTGATTATAGCAAAAATTTTATATATTTTAATGGCAAATATCAATACTTTCATGCTTTTTTTGAAATTTGTTAAACTTCTATAAAATCTCTTGGGTTTTCTTTTACACCATTCACAATAAACTCTATATGTAAATGAGGACCTGTTACTCTTCCTGTCGTACCCACTTCGCCAATCACCTGTCCTTTTACAACCCGCTGTCCTTCTGCCACAAATAGTGCATTACAATGTCCGTACAATGTTATAACGCCATTGCCATGGTCTATTTCAATGTGTTTGCCATATCCATTATTCGTTTCTGCTGCCACCAATACAACTCCATCTCCAACAGCATTGATAGGTGTTCCTGTGGGATATGCAATATCCAGACCTGTATGATATGCTCCTGCCTGTCCATTGATAGGGTCAATACGATTGCCAAATTCAGAAGTTACGGCTGTCAACCAGTTTTTCCCCACAAAGGGAGAACCCCATTTTCCATTTCCAACAGGTACAATATATTTTAAAACATCTTGTACATATCTGGGATTTCCATAAGTATTCCAGCCCATTTTTTTCTTCATCATTTCAGAAAACTCTAATGCATTTGCCTCTGTATATCCACCATAATTTTGCAACGCCCAACTGATATAGCCATTTCCAAAATTATAACCTTGCAATGCAAGACTAATTTTGCCTGTATCTGCGGGTGATAATGCACCAGCACTTTGCAAACAGTCTGCCAAATAATGTACACCACAATCTATAGAATACTCTGGGTCATCAATAGCATTTGGTTTGTTAGGATATTTTGTGTTGTAAGGACATTCACTAGACTGCATAACATCAGCAACACGGCCACCGCTTTCTGCCATCATAATAGCACAAATCAAATGAAAGTATTCGCTGATACCATATTGTTCTGCATATTTCCGAATCCATTCTTCATATCGCAATACCTCTGCACTAACAGAAGCACCTGCATTACTTTGGTATTGTGAGCCATACAAATAAGTCATAAGATTTTCTGCATAATAGGCGGCTATTTGCTCTCTTTCCTCATTTAGCTGGAATATGGTATCTACAAAAAAATCATTTCCAGCATATGTCACAGTATATTCATAAACAATACTTACCTCGCCCTCTTCATTTGTACGCTCTGAATAAGAAACGGTATAAGAAAATAACTGTTCCTGAAAAGCAGAAACAGTTAATATAAAATCGGCTATATTGATTTCTGTATATTCTTTTGATATGGAATATTGAGAAAGCAACAATCCACTTTGAAAAGAATTCATTGCTGCATATTCATCTATGACAACTCCTTTTTCGTTTTCTGATAAATTTGCAATTTCAGCATCAATTTCAACGATTACAGCATCATGACTTTGTTTTAGTATACTCCAAATTTCCAGTTCTGCACTTTTGATATTTTGTAAAACAGTAGCATCATGATTCAAAATGGGAATTTCTGGATTTGCAGTAATATCGTCAAATATAACAGACGGCAGCATCAGTAAAAAAAGGATTGGTAATGCAATAAAAACAGCTGCTATTTTTTTTATGATAGAACGGTTTTGCCATATTGTAACCATCATGCCATAAGGATTTCCCCCACATTGTATCATAGAAAAGAGTGTACCCTTATGTGTTGCATTTTGTATTGCCTTTGCTGCCTTCACACTTTTCTCAACTGTATCCATAGAATCTTTTTCTTGTTCTTCATACATTAAATATTATCCTTTCTTTTTGGTGCTGGCGGCAATTTTTTTACTAATGTTTCTTTGTATGCAATATTTCCATTGTCTTTCATGTAGTATTCTTTTTCCATAACATCTTTTGCATATTGATGATACCATTTTGAGCCATCTATTGCCTGCAATACTTGATATTTTCCTTCTGGTGCCATATATTTGTCTGTATGATACATAGCAAATGGAATACCCTCTGTATGAGCAGGGGAAGTCTCTGTACCAGTCATACGACCACCGCCAATTTCCATATTGGAAAATACAATATCTTTTTGTGTTTGAAATCCTGTTTGTTCTGGTATCATCGCTGCTGTACTTGACTCTGCTCCATAACCTACATTTTGTTCCAATCTGTTTGTAACACCATAATCATTTTCTATGCCATAGCCTGTCTGCTGTTCCTGCTCTATCGCTTTTTCTGACACAGTATTTTCTAACGAAACAATTGGACTGTCTGGCAACCATTCTGCACCTGTTGGTTGTTCTGCATAGATTGCACCATCTTCTGTCATATGATTTAGAGTATTTTGGAACATAGTTTCTCTATATGTTCCATTGCCATAAGCTTCCTGTGCAGAAACAAATTGATTTTTTTCTTTCAATTTTTGTTGTGCTGTTGTATCAGCACTTGTGTTTTCATGTCCTGAAAAAATAGTCGCATTTCTTTGATTTTCTATAGTACTGATAGGAGATATTGTATTTTCCAGCCCATTTGTAATGACAGCAGCATTCCCAGAGCCATATTCTATTTTCATATTCTCTTTTCTATAGCTTATATTAGCATTTTGTTGTTGTGCCATATCAGTATTTGCTGATTTTTCTGCAATACTAGCATCCTTTTGCATGCCCATATAATATTGAAATGCTGTAATTGCCTCTTCCCCTTTTATAGAACCATTTTGTATGTTTCCCTTTGCAATTTCTCCAATAACCTGGTTAGAAAACGTACCATGACGAGAAATGGATTCATCATAAGCTGCCTTTGCAATAGCAGATGTTAAAGTGTCTTTTTGTCCTGTTATATGTTCCATAGCATTCCTTGTAAACATACGGCCTACTGCACCTGCAAGTCCCCCTTCTAAAAATTTGGGTTCACTTGTACTGCTTTTTCCATAACTTCCATTTTGAGCAAAATAACCAGCTCTGGCTAATCCTTTTGCCGCAATCATTGCTTCTCCTAGCAAAGAACCACCTGTTTTACCAACATGGATACCTAATGCACTCATAAAGCTATCTATTTTTTGAGAAACCTTTAAAAATGCTACTGCACATAAAAACCAAATCAATATATTTCCCGAAACTATTTCTTTTCCCTGGCTTTCTATCTGCTGTTCTGCTTCTTCTGCTGTTAAAGCAAATACCTCACAAGTAAATATCAGTAACAAAAACAGTGTAAACAAAAGCACAATATATCTTTGTTTTTGATGCAAGAAACTCCCTCCTTATAATGATAGTGGATTTGCAATAAAAGCACCTACCATTGATGTAAATAATTTTAAGCACCAAGCATTGATAGAAAGTAAAAACATTTGCCCTGCCAACATTTTGCACCAACTTTTAAAAATATTTCCTGTTGCCTGAGAAGCCCCGGTTGCTATTGCCACAGGAGCCATAAACACAAGTACTCCCAATAAAATATATCGTTCTGCTGCTTCAAAAAGCAATTTAATATAATTCCATGCTAATATCAGTAATAAAATTAAAGCAATCAAAGCCACAGAACCACTGGCGATTGTTCCTACAATTACTAATAAGACAGAATTAAAATCTGCAAATTGAATAGGAGGCAATTCCTCTGTTAATATCCATTCATAAGGTGTACCACCAATTTGTAAAGCAATTTCTACAATATCCTGGGCATAAAAAATGAAGAATAAAAAAATCAGAGAACGTATTGTTACTTTTACAGGGTCCTCTGCTTCTGTTCCTATTACCAAACCAAAGTTTTTAAATAGCTGCCATATGAAATTCAAAAGTACAAGCCCCATAGCAAATGCAACAAATATTTGATACATGGTTTCTGCTGCCGGAAAATATTTCAGAAAAATGCTCATATCACAGCCTAATACCCCCAAAACAGAAGAATTGATTAAATCTAACAAATTCATAACCTGTTCTGCTATCCATTTTACAATACCATCTAATATCCCCACCTCAACCCCGCCTTTCTTCCATTGACTTTTTTATGCTGTCCATTGTCCGCCTTGAAAAAATGGCGTAATGTATGCCATAATAAATCCCAAACCATTTATAATTGCCCATGTGATTAAAATACGTTTTAGCCATGCTCTTGATTCATCAACGGTTCTGCCGCTTCTAGAAAAGTTCATCATCAACAATGCAATGGAAGCAGTCACCACGGCTGCAATAGTAGAAATGGTTACAATCTGTGTATACACATCTTTCATAATTTCTGATGCTTTTGTCCAAATCGTATCAGCGGCAAAGGCATATGTATTGCTATATAGGCATAATACGGACACCAAAACAAGCAGATACCAAATTTGCTTACCATTCATTTTGTTATAAATACAGTTTTTTAATGATTTCAATATAAAACCTCCTTATAAATACTTCAGATATTTAAAAAGGACACATAGAGCATATTTTTCATAAGAAAACAATTTCTTATAAAAACACCTCCAAAGTGTCCTTTTGTATAAATTTTATTTTTGTAAAGAATGCAGATACTTATGTTTTATATGTATCTGTTGGTATTGCAAATTTTTCTTTTAGAAATATAAGAAATAACCGTTCTATCTCTGCATCGTCTGGTAATCTATCTGCAAATTCACTGAATTTTTCTCTGTTGATAGAAAATGGTTTCTTTTCTTTCATCTTACTTTCATCTTCTAAAATAAATTTGATTTCTTCTGGTGACAAATCATTATTTTCTTCATAGCTTCGTTTTATTTTTTCTGCATCCTTGATACTGATTTTTATTTGTTTCTCATTTTCTTGCAAATAGGAATATAAAAAGCTTTGCAATTCTGGTTTTAGATAAGAAATATAAATCCCCGCAATCAATGACAATGTACCCTCATCTACTTTTTCTAACAATTCTGGTATCAAATAAGTAAGGCGAATATAGCGCTGTACATCACTTTCTTTGATTCCATTCATTTCCGCCACAATTTGTCGGCTTGTCTTTTGTTCAATTTGAACAGAAGTTATTTTTCTCTCTAAATCAGTACGCTTCCCTTGTTTATTGATAGCTTCTATCTGCAACCGATATGCCCATGCTCTTTCAGAAGGATACAATTTTTCTCTGTGTTCCAAATTTGCTTGTGTTACCATCATAATTGCAGTAAAATCATCAACATCTTTTATGATTGCTTGAATATTTCGTTCTCCATTTAATGCAACTGCATTTTTCCTATTTTTTCCAGATAATATTTCATATTTGCCCTCTTTGGTACACCTTGTAATAATTGGTTCAAAAAGACCAAATTGTTTTATGCTTTCTGCAAGCTCCTTTAATTTTTTATCTGAATATTCACGAAACGGGTCCTGTGGATGATATACTAAATTATTTAAGTCTAAAAGAACAACTCTTTGTTGATTCCTTTCTATTCCAAACATAGCATCATAAGCAGTGTCTATTTGTTCTCCTGAGATTCTTTTTTCCAATGCATCAAAAAGATTTTTTTTACTCACGGGCAATCACTTCCTTAGCCAGCCTTTCATAAGCTCTTGCCGCCTCACTTTTTGGCTGATGAGAAAAAATACTGATTCCCAAGCTGGATAATTCTGCTACTTTAATAGAAGATGGAATAGTGTCTTCAAAAATATGTACTTTAGAACCAAAGTTTTTTCTAGTATATGCATTCACTTCATTACAAAGTCTTGTTCTGCTTTGATACTTTGTGAGCAATATTCCCTCTATCTCTAAATGAGGGTTCCAATTTGTTCTAATTTTTCCTATAACGTCTAATGTCTGAACGAGTGCTTCATAGCATTCATAATGTGCTTCTACTGGAAGTAATACACTGTCCGCTGCCACAAGAGCATTAATGCTTAACATAGATATGCTAGGAGGACAGTCTATGATTACATAGTCATATTCTGTACGAACACCTTCTAAAATTGTTTTTAGAATTTCGTGGGGCTGCAATACATCATGTGTTCCAAATACCCCAATACTATTTCTTTCTACAATCAATCTATTTTGGATTGCTTCCAGCTTTGGGTTTGCTGGCAATAGGTCAAAATTTTCAGATTGATGTATTACAGCTTCTTGTATCACATCTGTTTTTCCTAAATCTAAAAATATAGAAATGACAGTTGCAATTGTTATTTGTAATTGATTGGGATTATGTCCCAAAAACAATGTGGCATTTCCCTGTTGCGGGTCACAGTCAACTAACAGTACCTTCTTATTGTTTTGTGACAACGCAAAACAAAGATTTACAGCTGTTGATGTCTTTCCCACACCACCTTTTGCCATACTGATTGAAATAACCTTCATTCACATATCCCCTTTCTTATTCACAGCAAACTTAAATATGTATGTAATTTGATTTACATTTTGATACAAAATAAAACTATTGTTTAAATATTATTTGGACAAAACAAGTGAAAACCCTATGCTTCTAATGTTTTTCAGTTTTGTCCTATTATACCACCACCGTCAATTCTTCTTACAATACCTGTTGCTTTCATATTTACCCTCCTATAATATAGCAGGCAGTTTTCCTGCTTCTGCTCTTTTTAGTATCACTTTGTAAAAATAGTATTTGTATCTCTTCAAAATTTATACAATTTTCTCTATAGGCTTTTTCTGGAAAGTAATTCTATCTTTTCTTTGACACATCCTCCTATTTATTTTATAATAATGCAGTATTATTTTTACTAAAATATGTTTTTCTATACAGTTTTTATCAAATTTTTGGAGGTTTTTAAAACATGAACAAACAATTTTTAAAAGTATTTTTTCTTTTTGCTTGTTTTTTGATTTTTTCCGGCTGTACTTCTTCTCAGTCACAGCAACAAACAACTTCACAAAAAACAGACGCTTCCGTAGCTGTTTTAAAAGGTCCTACAGGTATTGGCGCCGTTTGGCTTATGCAATCTAATGATACAGGTGCCGCTTCCAACAGCTATACCTTTGAAGTTCTTTCTTCTGCCGACGAAGCTATGGCAAAACTGATACAAGGAGAAATTGACATTGCCGCTCTGCCTACCAATGTAGCCGCCGCCGTCTATAATAAATCAGAACAGGAAGTTTCTGTAGCCGCCATCAATACACTGGGCGTCCTTTCTATTTTAGAAAGAGGCAATACCATTTCTTCTGTTTCTGATTTGGCAGGAAAAACCATTTTTTCCTCCGGACAAGGCGCTGTACCGGAATATGCTTTACAATATATTTTGCAAAAAAACGGTATAGAAAACGTGACCATACAATATATGACAGAACATGCCGAACTTGCTACAGCTCTTGTAGCCGGAGAAGTAAATATTGCCCTGCTTCCCGAACCAAATGTAACAGCCGTTCTTTTAAAGGATTCTTCTATCAGAAAAGCCCTTGACTTGACCCAAGAATGGAACAAAGTAGAAACAAATGCACAGCTTGCTATGGGCTGTATTGTAGCCAGAAAAGATTTTATAGAAAATCATCCGGAGGCTTTTTCCGCCTTTTTGCAGGAATATGAAGCCTCTGTAAATTATGTAAATGATAATGTTTCTGACACCGCTGTTTTGGTAGAGCAATATGGTATTATGGATTCTGCCTCCGCAGCAGAAAAAGCAATCCCCAACTGCAACATTGTATTTCTTTCAGGGCAAGAAATGAAAACTGCATTGGAAGGCTTTTACAACATATTATTTACAGCAAATCCAAAATCTATAGGAGGCGCATTGCCAAATGAAGATTTTTATTATACAAAATAAAAAATATATACGCCAAACAGCCATACTTCTTGTATGGCTGTTGTTTTGGCAAATATTGTATTTTTTTGTCCAAAAAGATGTTCTCATTGCCTCGCCTGTTAGTGTAGCAAAGGCATTTTTATCTCTTTGCAAAGAATATGACTTTTGGCTGACCATATTGGCTTCTTTGTGCCGTATCTTAGCGGGATATCTATTTTCTGTCTTTTTCGGTATTTTATTTGCTGTTTTTTGTTATAACAATGCTTTTGTTCATGCTCTTTTACAGCCTGCCATACAAACCATAAAAGCAACGCCTGTAGTTTCTTTCAGCATACTGGTGCTTCTGTGGGTAAAAACAGACTTTGTACCCATTATCATATCTTTTTTGATGGTATTTCCTCTCATCTGGACAAATACTACCATAGGCATTCGTCAAACACAAAAACAGTATTTAGAAATGGCAAAAGCATATGGTTTTTCTTCTTTCAAAACACTTCGTTATATCTATGTGCCTTCTGTATTTCCCTATTTTCTTTCCGCCTGCCATGCCGGTATTGGTATGGCTTGGAAAGCCGGCATTGCTGCCGAAGTCATATGTACTCCTTCTGTTTCTATGGGAAAAAAAATATATGAAACAAAAATTTATTTAGAAACTCCCGAACTTTTTGTTTGGACAATTTGCGCCATTATTTTTAGTATAATATTAGAAAAATTATTTTTAAAATTACTTTATTACTTCAGTAAAAGGATAGGTATTTCTTATGAACCAAAAAATAACATTGCAATTTCATAACGTCACATTTGGCTATGATAAGCCTTTATTAGAACAATTTCAATTCTCTTTTGAAAAAGAAGGGATTTATACTCTATTGGGAAAAAGCGGCTGTGGCAAAACCACATTTCTAAAACTCATCAGCGGTTTATTGCTCCCCCAATCAGGCTCTGTGATTCACTCTGCAAAAAAAATCTCTTTTCTTTTTCAAGAAAACAGACTTCTGCCTTGGCTGACTGTGTTAGACAATCTTTTGATTGTTACAAAAGATAGACAATACTGTCTTTTTCTTTTAAAAGAGCTGGATCTTTTGGGAACAGAAAACAAAATGCCCTCTGCTTTAAGCGGAGGTATGCTTCGTCGTGTGGCATTGGCAAGGGCTCTTGCCTATGACGGCGATATCTTTTTGTTGGACGAGCCTTTTACAGGTATCGATACAGAAAGAAAACAGCACATTATGCTATTGCTGCAAAAAAAGATGACTCACAAAATTTGTATCTTTGTAACACATCATATACAAGAAGCCCTTTCTGTTTCTTCTCATATCTATACATTAGAAAAATCTACTTTAAAACCCGTTTCTCCTTCTTTTTTTGTCGAAGAGTCCTGCTAGAAAATGCCTTGCTTTTTCCTTTCTATGCTATATAATAGAAAAAAATGATATCTTACAGCTCTAATGCTTTATTAGAGCTGATTTGTTGTGAAAATAAGGAGGTTTTTTTCTCGTGAGTATATTATCTCATTTACCATTTTTTCACCAAAAGGAGGAAACAAAGGATATGATTGTCATTGCCGGACTGGGAAATCCCGGTAAAGAATATGATAATACAAAACATAATGTAGGTTTTTGGGTCATTGACCGGCTTGCAAAAGAATATAATATTTCTGTAACAAAATTTAAACATAAAGCTTTGATTGGCGATGGTATCATTGCCGGAAAAAAAGTGCTTCTTGTCAAGCCTCAGACCTATATGAATCTTAGTGGAGAAAGTATCAAAGAAATACTCAAATTTTATAAAATACCCATATCCCAGTTTTATGTCATTTATGATGACACCAGTCTGCCTCTTAGCGGTATCCGCATCAGAGAAAAAGGCAGCGCCGGCGGTCATAACGGCATCAAAAATATCATTGCTCGCTTAGGCACCGATGAATTTATACGCATCAAAGTCGGCATAGGCGAAAAACCAAACGGCTGGGACTTGGCAGACTATGTTCTTGCCAAATTTTCAAAAGACGACCTGCCTCTTATATTAAGCGGTGTGGAAAAAGCGGCGCATGCCGTAGAACTGCTTTTGACAAAAGGTCTCAAAGACGCCATGAACCAATCCAATCAAAAAATAAAACCTTCTCAAAAAAACGAGGTGATTTCTTGAAAGCCCTTTTTGAGCCTCTTTTAGAACTAGAACAATATCAAAAAATACTACAGGATATACAGCAAAACAATACTCCCGTATTGGCCAGCGGCGTAATTGACGTGCAGCAGACTCATATGATTGCCGGTATTTGTTCTCATTTAAAAAGACCAGCCATTATACTCACATACAATGAGCTAAGAGCACGTGAAATTTGCGAAGATTTTTCTTTTTTTTCCAAAGACGTCTTTTTTTATCCTGCAAAAGATTTGCTTTTTTACAGCGCCGATGTGCATAGCCAAGCTATCACTTGTCAACGCTTTTGTATACTGCATCGCTATCTTTGCGGCGAACGTCCCATTGTTGTGCTTTCTGCCGAAGCGCTTCTGGACAAAATGCCGCCAAAAGAAATATTTTCTTCTTTTGTTTTGCAAATCAAACAAGGAGATATTTTAGAGAGCAAAAATTTATTGGAAAAATTGATACAAATGGGTTATGAACGTACCGAGCTTGCAGAAGCTCCGGGACAATTTGCTATGCGCGGCGGTATTTTAGATATCTATTCTCCTACTGCCGAGCAAGCCTTTCGTATTGAATTTTGGGATGATGAAATTGACTCTATTCGTATGATGAATACTGACACCCAGCGTTCTACAGAAAAGGTGGAAACTGCCTGTATTTTTCCTGTAAGAGAATTGGTATATCAAAAAGAAGCTGTTGACAATGCATTGCAAAAAATACAACAGGAATACACTGCTTCTTTCAATGAATTTGAAAAAAATGGTCTTTCCGAAGCAATAGAGCGTCTGCAAGAAACAGCCGGACAAGTATTAGACGCTTTAAAAACAGAACAAAATCATAGTCATATCAATAGTTATATTCCTTATTTTTATGAAAATGCCACAAGCCTTTTGGGATATATTCCAGAAGATACCTTATTATTTTTTGATGAACCTGATAGAATTGAGCAGCATATGGACACTTTGTTTGCAGAATATACAGAAAGTATGAAACAACGTCTGGAAAAAGGATATATACTGCCTTCTCAAAGCAAATTGCTTTTTGACTATATGCATATATTACAGCAAGCATCCCATTTTTCACAAATTCTTCTGACAACCGTTTCTCAAAAGGTGCCTCATTTTCATTTAAAGGATACCCTTTCTTTTTCTGTCAAATCCTCTCCTTCTTTTCAAAAAAGGGTAGATTTATTTTGTGATGAAATTCAGCAACTAAAAAAGCAAAACTATCGTATTGTCATATTGGCGGGAGGGCGGACACGCTGTGAAAGAATGGTAAAAGAACTGGCGGAACGAAATATTATTTCTTCTTTTTCAGAAACATTGGAAAATACTTTAAAAAAAGGTACTGTCACCGTTGCTTCCGGCAGATTGGCACAGGGTTTTTATTATGACTATATTCAATTAGCTGTTTTTTCAGACAAAGAACTCTTTGGAGAAGGAAACCGCAAAAAAAGACGCACCAAAAGAAAAAAAGGTGCCGCCATAGAAAGTTTTACCGATTTAAAGGTGGGAGACTATGTGGTTCATGATAACCATGGCATCGGTATCTTTCAAGGGCTTGAAAAAATTACAGTAGATGGCATCAATAAAGATTATATGAAAATTTCTTATGCCAATGAGGGTAATCTTTTTGTACCGGTCAATCAAATGGACTTGATACAAAAATATATCGGCAGTCATGGAGTTGCTCCCAAGCTAAATAAATTAGGCGGACAAGAATGGTCAAAAGCAAAAACAAAGGCTCGCTCCGCTGTCAAAATATTGGCACAGGATTTGGTGGCTCTTTATGCCAAAAGAGCAGAAGCAAAGGGTTTTGTCTATTCCAAAGACACATTGTGGCAAAAAGAGTTTGAAGAAGAATTTTTGTATGAAGAAACAGAAGACCAGCTGGCGGCTATTGAAGATGTCAAAAGAGATATGGAAAGTTCAAAAGTCATGGATAGGTTGATTTGCGGAGATGTAGGCTATGGAAAAACAGAAGTTGCCATTCGCTGTGCTTTTAAAGCAGTGCAAGACGGCAAACAAGTCGCCTATCTTGTACCTACTACCATACTAGCACAACAGCACTATAATACCTTTTTGCAAAGAATGGCAAACTATCCCATACAAATAGGACTTCTTTCCCGCTTTCGTACTCCCAAACAGCAAAAGCAGACATTGGAAGGATTAAAAAACGGTACTGTCGATATTGTCATCGGAACACATCGCATACTTTCTAAAGATGTGGTATTTCAAGATTTGGGGTTTGTGATTATAGATGAAGAACAGCGTTTTGGGGTGGGGCACAAAGAAAAATTAAAATCTCTTCGAGAAAATGTAGATGTATTGACTTTAACAGCCACACCCATTCCTCGTACACTTCATATGAGTTTATCGGGTATTCGTGATATGAGTATATTAGAAGAACCGCCACAGGAAAGACATCCTATACAAACATATGTTTTAGAAAGCAACCCTGCTTTTGTAAGAGAAGCCATTCATAGAGAATTATCAAGAGGCGGTCAGGTTTACTATTTGTATAACCGTGTGCAAAGCATTGCCCAAGAGGCTATGTCCATACAAAAGCTGGTTCCGCAAGCAAAGGTAGGCTATGCCCATGGTCAAATGACAGAAAGAGAACTAGAGCGCATTATGTCTGATTTTATAGAAGGTGAGATTGACGTATTGGTCTGTACCACTATCATTGAAACGGGACTGGATATCTCCAACACCAATACCATTATCATACAGGACGCCGACCGTATGGGACTTGCTCAGCTTTATCAGCTTAGAGGGCGTGTTGGGCGTTCCAACCGTATGGCGTATGCCTATTTAATGTATCATAGAGATAAGGTATTGCAGGAAACAGCTGAAAAAAGACTGCAAACCATACGAGAATTTACAGAGTTTGGCTCCGGTTTTAAAATTGCTATGAGAGATTTGGAAATCAGAGGAGCAGGCAATCTTTTGGGAGCAGAACAGCATGGGCATATGGAAGCCATTGGTTACGATATGTACTGCCGCCTTTTAGAAGAAGAAATACAAAATATAAAAGGAGAACCCATACAAGAAGCCTTTGAAACTACCATAGACTTAAATGTCAATGCTTATATACCGGAGTTTTACATCAAAAATCAACAGCAGCGTATGCAATTATATAAAAAAATTGCCGCTGTTTCAAATCAAGAAGAATATTACAATATACAAGAGGAGTTAGAAGACCGCTATGGCGACTTGCCAAAAAGTGTGCAAACTCTTCTTGAAATTGTACTTTTAAAAGCTCAGGCCCATAACATGGGAGTACTTTCCATTACCCAAAAAGGGCAAAGTGTTGTACTGCAATTGAAAGAAACTGCTAAAATCAATCCTGAGCATCTGACCGATTTCATTACAAAAGGAAAGGGGAAATATTTTTTTACTGCCGGCGCTTGCCCTTATATTACAATGAAACTCAAAAAGGAGGAAAAAACTGCCGCTGTCATAGATAATATTAAAATATTATTACAATCACTCAAAAGCTAGGATTTTTTTCATTTCTGTTGTATAATGAATGCAAACAAAAAACTAAATGATACTATGATGATCAAAATCGTTTTTTATATTACAAAAAATTATAATAAGTCATATTATGAAGCAGGTGCATATATGAAAAAATTCAAATTATTTTTTTCCT